>NZ_LJOU01000180.1:0-4925 GCF_001672085.1 Anabaena sp. AL93
TCCCCCACCTCCCCTTCACCCGTCATTTTCGGGTTGACAGACTACTAGATATGATCCCCGAATATGCTGACAAATTTTTGATATTTATCGCTCAAATGATCTGTTCACTGAAGGTTTGCTTGATTACACTAAAGAGATAAGCTTTCATCTGTCCTTGAGTGCCATTATTCTTAATAATTATGAATGTATCTTGGAAGCAACTGGCTGTTTATCTAGGTTTGGTGGTAATTGGCTCTGGTGGTGGTGTATTTGTTAGTCGTTATTTTTGGACGCACAATCTTTCATTTCAAGAATTAAAAAATGTGGCAGTAACTTTACCTGCTGAATCTGCTGCTCCTCAACCTGTCAATGGCATACTTAACACTTCGGGAAGTGATAATATCAATTTTATCGCCACTGCTGTCGGCAGAGTTGGTCCTGCGGTTGTGCGAATTAATGCAATTCGTAAAGTATCAAATCCGATGACTGAAGCTCTCAAAAATCCCTTATTTCGCCATTTTTTTAAAGAGGATGAACAACCAATCCCCTCAGAAAAAGTTGAGCGAGGGACAGGTTCAGGATTTATACTGAGTGAGGATGGTAAGTTATTAACTAATGCTCATGTAGTGGCAGATACAGACACGGTTCAAGTTACCCTCAAAGATGGGCGGAGTTTTGAGGGGAAGGTGGTAGGGGTTGATACGGTGACAGATATAGCCGCAGTCAAAATTTCCGCCCACAAGTTGCCGATAGTCAAGTTAGGTAATTCACAAAATTTAATTCCTGGACAATGGGCGATCGCTATAGGCAATCCGTTAGGTTTAGATAATACTGTCACTATTGGCATTATCAGTGCCACGGACAGAACTAGCGCCCAAGTAGGCGTTCCTAATAAGCGCGTTAGTTTTATCCAAACAGATGCAGCTATTAATCCTGGCAATTCTGGTGGACCACTCTTAAATGCTCAAGGGCAAGTTATTGGCGTAAATACTGCTATCCGTGCTGATGCTCAAGGACTTGGTTTTGCTATCCCCATTGAAACCGCCTTTCGTGTAGCCAATGAACTATTTACCACAGGAGAAGTTGCTCACCCCTTTCTAGGAATTGAGATGATAGACATTTCCACAACCACAAAAGAGCGACTGAAAGCGGAAGATCAGCTAAACATTCAGCCAGACGTGGGAATTGTTATCAGAAAAGTTATGGAAAAATCACCCGCACAGATAGGAGGATTACTTCCTGGTGACGTGATTCAAAAAGTTAATGGTAAACAAATCAAAATTGCGGCTCAAGTCCAAAAGATAGTCGAATCGAGTAGTGTTGGAGACATTCTTACCATAGAAGTCAACCGCAATGGGAAAACTCAAATCTTTAAGGTTCGTTCGGGAAATTATAAGGGAAATGCCGAAAACCCTTGAAGATGTAGCTGACTTAGGAAGCTACATCTGTGCTTTAGACAAGGGATGAAGGCTAGAGGCTTTCCTTTATCCTGCATTAACATTAATTTAAAAATTTGAAATAACTTCAAATTTTAATCCATATTCGTGATACAGTTAAATTGTCAGCAAAGACATTAAAAACCTACCGGGGGACTCTCGGAAAGTTACGCTTGTCAGAGATGATTCTGCCGGTAATGGCAAACAGGATCAGGGCAGGAACCCAAATATTTAAGGAACCCTGCCTGAAGCTGGGATAACTGAGAGATATAGACTGAAACTCTCTATAGAATCCCCGCGTCTTTAGACCGGGGAGTGTCAACCTCAATAGCAGGGGACAGAGAACAGGAATAGGAAGCAGGGGGAGGGGAAGAAACTTTCTTTTTGTTCTTTGTTTTTGGTGAACTCCTGACTCCTGACTCCTGACTCCTATTGATTGGATAAATGTTCCAATTGCATTCTCTGTTCCATTTGGCGGAGAAAATAACCTGTCATCATTGCTGATGCTAGTATTCCCGCTAGATTTTCCCGGTCTGTTGTAATTTGCACATTAAAATGTTCTGTCGGTATCACTCCCACGAGTCCTTGGACATTCTGGGAAATGATTTGTTTAATTTCGGGGCTGACAGCTTGGGCTACACGGGCTAAAACTTCAGGAGATTGATGCTGTAAATATTTCAGTAATTGGTTTGGGTTGTCCCCAAAGCGATCATTCAGAAGTTGATTAGGGTGTTGCTCAGAGTCGTCTTGCAAAAAGTCAGGATCAAACACCATTGGCGATTTATATTAGCTTAACTGCTGATTTTACTCTAAACCATATTCATAGGGTAGCGCATTTTCTACAGAGAAAAGGGAATAGGGAATAGAGAAGGGTTTTTTAATTTTGAATTGTTCCCTCCTCTGCCTCTAATCCTTCTAACTCCAGTTCTAGTTGCTGTTCTTTGTCTGGAATTGCCAAAATTTGGGGTAGTTGTTCGATTTGAAAATACTGATGAAATTTTGGTGTTATTTGCAGAGAAAAGGAGCGAGAATCACTTTCTCGGCGTTTGCGGACGAAACCGGATTCTACTAATTCTTGAACGTGCTGATAAGCTCCTGAACCCCGTAAATTAATCAATTCACTTTGCAATATGGGATTATGGAGGGCGATCGCTGCTAATGTCCGTAATGCCCCAACTCCCAATTCTACTGGTATTATAGCTTGCACTAAATCATGAAATTCTGACCGCAGTTGTAAACTATAACCATGTTCAGTTTCTACGACTTCTAAAGCTGTGTCTTGACGGGAATAATTCTCAATTAGTTCGATAATTCCTTCTTCTGCTGCGAAGCGATCGCATTTCGCATATTCAGCAATTTCACTTAGTGATAAGGGTTTACCCTTTAAATAAAGAATCGCTTCTATTTTGCCTACTATAGGTATATTCTTGGGCATTCAGTATTTTAGATTTTAGATTTTGGATTTTAGATTTTAGAAAATTTTTCTCCCCCTGCTTGCCCCCTGCTGCCTGCTCCCCTGCTTATTCTCTATAACTAAGTATAAATTCTGCGATCGCCAAATCTTGAGGAGTAGTAATTTTCAAATTAGTCTCTTCCCCCGAAACTATCCTCACTTCAATACCGCATTTTTCAAACAAAGCCGCATCATCAGTCACTTCCCAACCTTGACGGACACCTTCAGCATGGCACTGTTTTAACAATTTGACATCGAACCCTTGGGGGGTTTGAGCCGCCCAAAGTTGTTTACGTTCTGGTGTACTTTTAATTATGCCATTGTCATCAACAACTTTAATGGTATCTTTAACAGGTACAGCCGCAATTAAACCAGAACAATTGAGAATTGCTTCAGAACAGGCATTAAATAAATCTGGTGTTGCCAAACAACGAGCGCCATCATGGATTAATACCTGTCCCGCATTACTTGGTAATGCCTGTAAGCCATTATAAACTGACTCTTGACGAGTAGAACCACCAGAAATTAATTCTATTGTTTTTTTTAGCTTTAATTCAGCGATAATAGACTTGAACTTGTCCCAATCTTGAGGTTGAGAAACAATTCCTATCCAACTAATAGAACTTGCGGCTTCTGCTGCCAACAAAGTCCAAGCAATCAATGGTTTTGAACGTACCTGTAATAAAAGTTTATTACGATCAGCGCCCATTCTTTTGCCACTTCCAGCAGCGGGAATTAGTAAATGCACAACTTTTCCTTGATCTTTAATTAAATAAATTCAGAATACCCATTTTTGAGAATAACTTCACTAGCAAAATTCAAAAACTCCTAACTTCTAACCCTTGGGCGCAGGCCTTGCGCCCCTACATCTTAAGATCGTGACTCATAATTCTCAATACCTATATTCTCCTAAAATATAAAACAATAAACGTTAATAAATATTATGCGTGTAGTAACCCTTGTACCTGGTTCAATTGATAACCAAATTCTTTTTTTTGCCACTCTTGATGATCTTAAGCGTTATTATCCCGACGCGCAGATAGATGTCATTGTCGAACCCCAGTCAAAGGCTGCTTACCGAGTAAGCAAGTCAGTTCATGATGTATTAACTTTTGACTACAAAGATCGTAATAGTTTGGCTGATTGGGGTAACTTAGTTGGCATGATCCGCGATCGTGAGTATGATGTCGCTATTATTGTTGGACAAAGTTGGTTAGTAGGCTTGCTAATGTGGTTAACAGGAATCCCCACACGCATTGGCTATCAAGGACAAGGTGCGGTTTTTCTCACTAATCACATTACACCCAACCTATCCCAATATGTGGCAAAAGTGTACCATGACCTACTCAAACCTTTAAAGATTAATACTCCTTGTCCACCACTATCAGTAAATGTGCCAAAAGTAGACATCGAATGGGCGCAAGGAGAACAAAAACGTTTAGGCGTAAGTGAATCAGGTTTTATTCTCATCAATGCTGGTGGATCTAATTTAGATACAACCTACCCTGTAGAAAGTTGGCAAAAAATCATTGCAGCTTGCCAAGAAAAACAACCAGATTTACCCGTTGTTGTCATTAAAGAAGCTGATAATGAGTCGTTTGTGCGTTCAATTTTAGAACATTGTCACAATATTAAAGTTACTTCCCCCGATGATATTGGCAAACTAACCGCCATCATTGGTGGCGCTAGTTTAATGTTGTCTGTAGAAAATAGTCTTCTGCAATTGAGTATAGCAGTAGAAACATATACAATAGCTTTGCTAAATTCTACGGACTCAGAAAAATTATTACCCACAAGTGAAAAAGTCTTAGCTATTACCTCACCCACTGGAAAACTAGCAGATATTGCGCCCCAAATAGTCTTAGAAAAAATTTGGGGAAGTTAACTATTATCAATTTTGGATTTTAGATTTTAGCTTAACCGACAGAAGCCCCACGACTGACCCGAAGGGCAGCGTGGGATGAATGGCGCGTGAATTAACGACAGTTTTTCGACCAAAGCGACAGCAAGGGAGAAAAACATGGAGGCAATTCACAAATCTTGTGTTATAGTGTTTT
>NZ_LJOU01000013.1:0-70650 GCF_001672085.1 Anabaena sp. AL93
TGTAAAACCCTATGAATGTAAGGGTTTAAATGTCATGAAACCTTAAAATGAGAATTGCTGAAAGATGAACTTACAAAAACCAACCGTAAGAATGTAAACCCTTACCTAAAAGATTCACACCGAGATAACAAATCCAAACTACAACAAACCCAGCAGCGGCTAAAATTGCCGGTTTTCGACCTTGCCAACCGCGAGTTATTCTAGAATGCAGATAAGCCGCGAAAACTAACCAGGTAATTAACGCCCAAGTTTCCTTCGGGTCCCAACTCCAGTAAGAACCCCAGGCTTCATTAGCCCAAACCCCACCAGCAATAATCCCAATTGTGAGGAGAGGAAAGCCTAAACCAATAATGCGATAGCTGATATTATCGAGGGTTTCAGCTAGATTAAGACGTTGAGGTGAAAGGATTTCAGCAGTTTGAATGGGGGTACTTGTGATTAAATCTAAAACCGCAGTCCCATTTCCGTTGTTGTTACTTTCTACAAGGGAAAAACCATTAGTTTCCGCAGCGAGTGTAGATGTAACTAACTCACCAGCTTTTAGTAATTTATAACCATTACTTCGATAACCGCCATTACCAACGGAACTACCTTGTAATTGGATATTTTGACCGCGAGTAACAATTAAAAAAGCGATCGCTAACAATGCACCTACCATCAAAGCTGAATAACTCAACATCATTACACTAACGTGCATCATCAGCCAATTAGATTTTAAAGCTGGGACTAAAGGCTCTGACACCTGCATATTTGATGGTAAAGTCAGAGTCGCAAAAGCAGCAATTCCCATGGCTACAGGTGCAGTTACAACCCCCACTAAACGGCTACGACTGCTATTTTCGGCAATTAAATGGACAGCGGTAATTCCCCAAGTCAGGAAAAATAAAGATTCGTAGAGATTACTCAGGGGAAAATAACCCGCTTCGATCCATCTTGCTGCTAATAGAGTCGCCATACACAAATTAGCGATCGCCATTCCAGCCGTCCCCAAAGCCGCTGTCACCGATAAACTCGGAAAGGCTGCCCCCACCCAATACACCAACATCGTACAGAATAAGACAGCAAATGAGGCATTATCTAGCCAGTTCTGGAGTACAACCAGATCCATAAACACTTCTCTCCAGTGGATGCTTGAAAATATAAATTCCGATTTCCTTGATCCTAACTGGTTTTGGGTATTAGTAATTGGCAAGATTAATCTTCATAATTCATAGCGCCCAGATATTTAGTTAAAAACCCAGGTGCGTAGGAGTAAAGCAGTGATCATTGGTGTCAACTTAACGTAAAACCCATAGCCCGCCTGGGAATGAATTCCCAGTCTAATAGCAAAAGTTGTCTGTTGATGACTAAAAATCCCCAGTTTACTTTAGTAAACTTTGGCTATTAGCCCTGAAATTCATTATCTCGTTCCCAGTCTCTGACTGGGAATGAATTCTAGAAGGCTCTGCCTTCAATGATATTAGAGGCAGAGCCTCATCAACTGCATTCCTAGTCAGAGACTAGGAACGAGATGCGGTAGTCTTGAGAATATAGTTTTATTTTATAACCGATTTACCATAAATTAGAATATCTTTGACAGTCTCCGGTCTAAAAACGCGGAGATTCTATAGAGAGTTTTAGCTTAAACAGTAGAAGCCTCTCACTTACCCGATAGGGAGGTGATGAGATGAATACGCTCAAATTTTCAAATTAACGTCAATGCAGGATAAAGCAAAGCAACTAGCTTTCATCCCTTGTCTGAAGCCCAGATGCGTTCTCCTAAGTCGAACGCATCTTCAAGGGTTTTCGGCATCTACTTTATAATACCCGGCTGCTTTTTTAGTGACAGACACAGTTTTAATATCAAGAGGTTGTTTGAAAGGTGGTATCCCGTAATTTTCACCACATTTTTACCTCCCTTTCCCCTTTAGAAGGGGGGAAACAAGAAAAATCTGGTTCCCTCCCCTTCACAAGAGGAGAGTTAGGGAGGGCTAACCTAACTTAATTCTAGAAAGTGAAGGTAGTCCGTAAAGTACCAACATATTCGTTGGAGTTCTTATCGTTATGCTCAGGATTCAAGATTACCAACACACCAGGAGTGACCAGGATGTTGTCAGAAAGCTTAATCTTGTACAGACCTTCGATGTGATAAGAAGTGTTTGCATCTCTGGTAATACCTTTACCGCCAGCTAATTTAGGAGGTTGACCGAAGATAAGACCCAAGGTATTACCTTCTTTACCGAAGTCTTTAATACCCAAAGTACCAGCCCAGTACCAGATTTCTCCACTCTTGCTATTACCTGCTAAAGTGCTGGCGGCAGTATAACCACCCCAACCGCCAATTGTGATATTCTTAGTGGGTTGGAGTGTAGCTTGTACACCGTAGTTGCTTGATTCTGCTGCAACGCCAGCACCAAAGGGACTATTTGCACTACTGCTACCTGTGGAACTAAAGAAACTATTCTTTAGATCAATTGTTTTACTTTTATCTGCTGGATCAGTAATAGTAATTCCCCGCTGATAAGTGTGCGCGTAAGTTAGACCAATGTTGATAGCCTGGTTAGGCTTGAAAGCTAACTGACCGAAAATAGTATTATCACCGTTGAATAGCCCATTACCGACATTAGGATTGCTAGAAGAAGTTCTATCGTTAGTTCCATCTTTCAGCCCTTGAGCAAAATAAGCAGCACTTAATGCAATCTTATCATTAGGAGTAACGTTAACAGTGATACCAGCACCGTCACCAGCTTGACGATAAATAGGGCTGAAACGTCCGTAGCGAGATAAAGCACCTGTACCACTGCTTCTAAAGTCGGGGTTGAAAACATTGACGTTCTCATTTAACTCAGCACCAGTAGCATCAATCTTGACGCGAACTTTGTCGCTCAAACTGAAAGCGTAGTTGAGTTTGTCAATGCTTATGGCATTATTTTCGCTGCCATCATAACCTAAACGGGTCATGTTGGTACCAGTGGTATCTTTATTACTGGCAATATTCCGACCTTGCAAACGAGTTTGCAATTGGTCTTTACCAGTGAAGCTGCTATTTAAACTCAACCGCACCCGGTCAGAGAAAGTTGAATTGCTGCTTAAGTCTTTTGTTGGTGCGCCAGAAGCAACTGCTACCTTATCCCCAAAAGCTTGGGATACGCTGAAAATTGCTTCACCAGATAGTTTGGTGGTGGTGGAAAACTGATTGGCTTCCAGTTCGCCAGTACGAGCTTCTAAAGCATCTACTTGACCGCGAATAGTTGCTAATTCTGTAGAATATTCTTCTTGCAAGCGCTGTAAGGTAGCTAAATCTTGCTTGCTTACCATGTCAGCAGTTGCAGTAGCAATGAGTTCATTAACGCGGTCTAAGCAGGAATTTAAACCAGCCGCAAATTCATAACGACTCAAGGCGCGATTACCACGGAAAGTACCGCTAGGATAACCAGCTACGCAACCATAACGTTCAACTAAAGATTGTAAAGCTTGAAACGCCCAATCAGTAGGTTGTACGTCGGAAAACTGAGAAACAGATGTTACTTGACCCAAGCTGTTGGACTCTTGGGACAATTGAGCAACACTTGTTACTTGTTCCTTAGCTTCACCAGCAAAGGCACTGTTACTGGTCAATAAGGTCAAAGCTAGGACGGGGCTAACCTTGAGGATATTCCAAAAAGCTTTTTTCATAAATTTCAATCTCTCTCACACCTATAGTGAATCCAGTCTATGGTAAAGTCCCAAGGGAACTTATACATAAATGTTCTATAGTGATTCTACATCATTAATGGCAATTAAAACAACTAAATATCAAAATTTTTATACAAGGTTATAATTTATTTATTATCTGGTAAATCTGAGATTATACCCTGTCTATGGTATGTATTGATGGGGATCAATATCCAATTTACGATCGCTGACCTGTAACAATATATGTAACTCGTTGAGCAATATTAGTTGCGTGATCTGCCATGCGTTCTAAACAACGAATTGCTAAAGTTAACAAGAGAATTGGCTCAATTACGCCAGAAATATTTTCCTGTTGGGCAAAGGTTTGATAAAGATGCTCATAAGCATTATCTACAGCATCATCTAACTGCTTCATTCTTTGTCCACTGGTTTCGTCTAAATCTGCCAATGCGACTAAACAAGTTGCTAACATTGCTTGGGCGTGCTGGGACATAATTGCAATTTCTGGTAAGGAACTATGTTGAGGATAAGGGAAGAGTTTAATGGCAATTTCCCCTAGCTCTTCGGCATAATCCCCAATTCGTTCTAAGTCACGCACCAATTGCATGAAAGCACTTATACAGCGCAAATCTCTTTCTGTGGGTACTTGACGAATGATAATAGTTGTGCAGTCTGATTCTATTTGCCGATAAAAGCGATCAATTTTTTTATCTAACCGGGGTATTTGTTCCGCTGCGATTAAGTCACCAGCAAATAAGGCTTGGTGACTCAGCCGAAATGATTGTTCTACTAAAGCCCCCATGCGTAATAAATCCCGTTCTAAACGCCTAATGGAGCGTTCTATTGGTAGTATTTTGTGATTGGGAGGATCAAATACAGTTTTCACAGTGGTTATATTAAAAGTGTATATATTTTCTTAACTATAGTCTTGACTAGTACCGCAGGGCGGAATTAAAAATTAACAATTAAAAATTAAAAAAGCAGATTGTATAAGCTTTTTAAGGATTTTTAATGGTTATCTTACTTGCGCTGTACTGTACTAGGTAAATTTGTCATAACTTGAGAAAATTGAATTTGTATCCAAGCACCACCTGTTTCTGGATGGTTCATGGCTTTAATTACACCACCGTGAGCCATGACTATTTGCTGGACAATGGCTAAACCTAAACCGCTACCAGCAATTCTCGTTGTCGAATTTACTTCATTGACTGGTGAACGATACCGGGCTTTATCTCCGCGATAAAACCTTTCAAATACATGAGGTAAGTCGTCAACAGCAAAGCCAACACCGAAATCAATAATATTTATTTCCAACATTTGACCGTTATCAGTAGAAATTATTTTAGTCTCAATGTCAATAGTTGTGGTGGCTGGACTATATTTGATGCTATTATCTAGCAAGTTGACGAATACTTGATAAAGTCGAGATTTATCTGCCTGAATGCAGATGCTGTCTAGTCCAGAATAGTTAATACTGAGAGAATGACGCTGGGCAATTGGTTCTAGGGTTGCCCATGCGGAGATGATGAGCGATCGCATTTCCACCATTTCTAAATTTAACTGCATGGTAGGATTATTTTCCATTTGCGTCAGTTCCAACCAACTTTGCACCAAATTAATCAGTCGGTCAACTTCTTGCATTAACCTATTAACCCAACGGTCTAAAGGTGTTTCTAGACGGGTTTGCAGAGTTTCCACTACCAGACGAATTGCCGTGAGGGGTGTTCTCAGTTCATGGGCTAAATCAGAAAAAGAGCGATCGCGTTCTTGCTTCATATCTAGCACAGATTGGCAATTTTCCAAAAATACCCCCACTTGTCCCGTTGGTAGAGGCAAACTAGAAGCCCGCAAAAACATAGATTTTACCGCTGTCATCTCCCTAGCATCTTCACAAGCAGGATGAAAAACCCATTCCTGCACCTGTGGCTTTTGCCAATCACGAGTTTGTTCAATTAACTGATCTAATTCATAAGACCGCACCAATTCTAACAACAAACGCACCTGTCCTGGCTGCCACCTTTGAAGATATAAAATTTCTCGCGCTTGCTGATTGCACCATAGCAGTTGATTTTCCTCATCTACCTGCAAATATCCCAGAGGTACAAAATCTAGCAATTCCTGATACATAGACAATGATTGCTGCAAATCCTGTCGTTGTTTATTCACCATAGACATATCCTGCCGTAAGCGAGGTCTTAGCAGCAACTTGATGTTATTGGTTTCATGGGAACGAGAATTTAACGGTTGCAACAATCGCTCTAAATACCAGTTCAGGTGAACCTGTTGCCAAACCCAAAAACCAAGGCCGACAACTAAACCCAGAAAAAATCCCAGAAAGAACATGGAAGTCGTTAGTTGGTGTATGATTCAAAACTAACAACTATCTTCACAAATCACCCAAATCTGTAACCAAAACCCCTCACAGTCACAATATGTTCTGGATGACTAGGATCTTCCTCCAGCTTTTCCCGTAACCAGCGAATATGAACATCCACAGTTTTGCTATCCCCCACAAAATCTGGACCCCATATCTGATCCAACAACTGCTCCCGTGACCATACTCGTCGAGTATAACTCATAAATAATTCTAACAGCCGGAACTCCTTCGGAGACAAATTCGCCTCTTCTCCACGTACCGTTACCCGACACTCTTGAGCATTTAAAGTTATATCTTTGTGCTTGAGAACCGGAACTTGTGGCAATGTACTTAAACGTTGACGACGAAGTAACGCCCGACACCGCGCCACCAATTCTCGCATACTAAACGGTTTTGTCAAATAGTCATCAGCACCTACCTCCAAGCCCAGCACTCGGTCAGTTTCACTACCTTTAGCACTCAACATCAAAATTGGCACTGAGTTGCCCTGGTGACGCAAAAAACGGCAAATATCTAGACCATTAATTTGCGGCAACATCAAATCTAACAGCACCAAATCTAAAGGCAGTTTTTCAGAATTATCTTCACAATTTTTCAGATATTCTATCGCTGTTCTGCCGTCACTAGCAACAATTACATCATAACCTTCCCCTTCCAAGGCTACAACTAACATTTCCCGAATTAGTTCTTCGTCTTCGACTACGAGAATACGGCTTGTTTGGCCAATATCTGCCCTGGCGGAATATTTAGCTAATTCACTGGTATACATTAATTTTTTCAGTGTATAACAAAGCCTAGTATATTATAAATCATACCAATCATATATTTATTTTTATTTTCTTTGTATTTACGTTAATTGTAAATTTTTGTGTCAGTAATCCAGTCATCCCCCTTGACAATTCTTATCAAGCTATGAAAGAAATAGCCTTAGAACAGGCGAAAAGTCAGGCAAAAGCTAAATAGACATCTCCGAAAATTAAATGTGCGTCGTTTGAAACCCTTGTAGAGACGTTCCATGGAACGTCTCTACAATCTTTACCGGAGAAGTCTAATAATTAATCGGTTGTTGGCAGATATTTTACCTGTGGATTGTGTATTTGATGGTAAGACAGAATTTCCACAGTCCTATTATGACACTGGTACTGACAAGGAGTAATAATAATGCGTAAGTGGATTGTTTTTCGGGCTGAGAAGCGTCAACCCGGTTAGCCCGCCTGGGAATGAATTCCCAGTCTAATAGCAGAAGTCATCTGAAGATGACTAAATAACGCGGAAATTTTTGAGTAAACTTTAGTTTACTTTCGCTATTAGCCCGGAAATATGGCTTACGCCACGCTACGCCACGCTACGCTATCATTTCCGGGCGGGTGTGGAAGCCAACAGATAAGCCATTTTTAACTTAAGTTGACACCTATGATGAACTAAAAATGTCCATATTCTGAGTATTTAGCAGTTCAAGCTTTTGGATAATCAAATATTTAAATATTTTCACTGAGTGTTGGTGGGTATTGCCCACCCTACGAAGTATTTTGTACAACAACATCAGCTATGAATGCTACCATCAGGCATAATTGCGCCAGTTAAAAAAGTCTCACTCATATCTGTATCATCTAAATTAGCGCCTGTTAAATTCACTTCGCACAAATTAGCCTCGCTTAAATCTGCACCACTCAAATCTGCACCTTGTAAGTCTGCTTTCCACATTCTCACACCTCCCATTTTTGCGCCACTGAGGTTTGCACCCTGCAAATTTGCGGCGGAAATTGATGCCATGTGTAAATTAGCATCACATAAATTAGCACCACTCAATAATGCACCGCTAAGGTCTGATTCATTTAAATGAGCAGTTTTTAATGTAGCTTGAGTCAAATCAGCACCACAGAGAATAATTTCGGATAAATGCGCTCTTGCTAATGTTGCTCCTTTGAGATTTGCCTTACTCAAATTAGCACCACTTAAAGAAGCTTCTGTTAGATTTGCTCCTCTCAAATCTGCTCCACCGAAGTCTACACCACCCAAATTGACTCCTTGTAGATTTGCTCCTGGTAAAGCAATACAGTTAAAGCTTCTTTCTCCTGTGGCATATCTATCTAAAAGTTCTTGAACATTCATAGTTTTTTTAGACCTTGGTAAGTCCAATTATTAAATTATTCACATTTTTTAACTTCTCAGCAATTAATAAAACGGAAGTTTAGCAAATGCTACAATAGAATCACCAGTCTCATAGCCAATCCAGTATTTATGAATAGTCATAATTTAAAACTAGGAAAATATCTAACCTTAGAAGAATTTTGTACCTGCACACAAACCTATCATAAATACGCCCAAAATATCAACCCCTATCCACAAAATCTACCAGAAGTAATTCCCGCATTACAGGATTTAAATAAATTTATCATTGACCCAGTGATAGATTATTTTGGTAGAGAAAATTTTCGACTTACTTACGGTTTTTGTTCTCCAGACTTAAAAAAGTATCTAGAGAAAAAAGACCCAATTACAGGGCAAAAAAATGGGCGTGTAGCTCCGCATCTTGACCAACATATTAGCCATGAAATCAACAAAAACGGTAAATACTACTGTGAAAGATTAGGTGCTGCTTGTGATTTTCTAATTACAGATTTACCGAGTACAGAATTAGTAGAATGGATATTACAAACAAAACTACCCTTTGATTCCCTCTATTTTTATAGTCACAACCAACCAATTCATATTAGTTATGGACAACAACATAAACGAGATATGTGGACATTTAATAACTCAGGAATCCCCACAAAAAAAGGAATTACAGATTGGGTCAAACTAGCAAAACAAACATAAATAACCCTCTATTCCTCCTCTCTGCGCCTCTGCGTCTCTGCGTGAGCAACATTCTTCCTTCTTTGTCGAGTTCTCAAAGCTGCTTTCAGTGCTTTCAACTTATAAGCATCTGCATCTTTAGCCCAAGCTAACCGATAACCATCAATAACAGTACAATTTTCCTTTAGACATTTTTCCCAACCAGAAACATGACTAATACTGTGCCAATTATCTAAAAGACCCCTATCTTCTTCTTGACAAGTTAGTTTAACTAATTTCTCATATTGGGGATAATCGGGAGTAACTAAAGCTTCTATTTGGTGTAAGATTGGTGGGTCATCTTCTTGATCATAATCTTGATAAGTAACGTGCAAATCTCGCAAATCAATTGTCATGACTTTTGATAAAATGGGATGAGGGTTAATATCAAAATCAGGATAAAATAAATAAGATATCTTAGGCGTTTTTAGATGAAATTTAATCACATTGGCTGCTTCTAACCGTCCAATAGTGCGACTAGCACAACCTTCATAAAGACGTAATAAGGGGTCAACTGCTTGTAATGCAGAAATGTGAACCCAAAGGGAATTAGGTAATTTTTTCCCGACTTTGCTTTCTTGACAACGTTTAATAATTAGTTCTGTATTTCCCAAACTGCGTAACATTTGGTCAGCATCTAAACAGGCTTGCTTATAACTACTATATAAACCCAGGATGTCCTCTTGTACTGCTGGTGCTAATTGTCCTAATCGGGGACGACGGCTAAAATTACACAGTGCTAAATAAACCATTAAATCTTGACGGCGTTTGTCAGCGATCGCTTGCCATTCTTCCGAGTCAGTTGCCTGTATAATGATATTAAATGCCCGGCGTAAACTCCCAAATTCCTGAACAATTGCCAATTCTTGAGGTAATTCTCCCTTAATAGGCATTCTTCCCCGTTCCGTCAGAAAAGTCATCAGCGGTGTCAATAATTCCTGATGTTCCTCAAACCTTTTTACACAAAGACGGATTCTGGGAGTAGTCGCGCGGGAACGGAAGCGAGAAGCACGGAATAACTCAGCTTCAGCTTCATCTCGAAACACAAAATAAACCCCCAAAGCCACAGGAATTGCGTCAACACCTAATACTTGGTCAATGTAAATTTTTAATTCTTCTTGTTCATAATATTTCTGAAATGTGTTGCGGTTAGTAATGATGCCATCGCCATAAGCAATTACACCCCGCTTAATATCAGATATCAACACTTGGGCGGCTACCAGCAGGACTTTTTGAGTCAGTTCCCAAGCTTGGATTAGGGATTCCCGGCGCTCGCTTTGGTGTTCAATGACATTAATCACAAAACCAATATTCACAATGTCCGCAGCTACTCTAGGCGTATGTGTAGAGTAATAGGGGTCCCAGCCACAACTTGTATAACCCTGTTCAGCAATACGGGTAACATCGCCACCATGTCCACAACCATAATCAAAAAAGGTGGTTTCTGGACTAAATAAGCTCAATTCCAAAGCTAACCGCACAGGACGAGATAAATCAGAGCGAATAATAGCGGCTTTGTGACGGTCTATTTTGGGAACTATATTTGTACTTATGGAACTACTTTCCCGTTTAATTAAGCAATGTCCTTGCACTTCCACCCCAAAAACTTTTAACCGTTGTTCCCAACCCAACTTAGTCCCAATTCCTTTAGGATGATTAAGTAAACCTAAAGCAACTTGAGCGCGAGTTAAAGCTGCAAACTCTTCATAGAGGGGATATTCTGGAGTCACAAAAGTTTCTTTGCGGTGCAGAATCGGGGGGTTTTCCGAATCGCTGTAATCCCGATAACCAACTTCTAGAGTTTCTAAGTCAACCTGAATACTAGCTTGTAAAGCCGGATGAGGATCAGTATCAAAATCAGGATAGAATAGATAGGAAATTTTGGGTTTGTTTGTACTAAACTTGACCAGAGTTGCCAACTGGACTTTAGGTAAGACACTACGGGCGCGGCTTTCACATTCCTGAAGCCAAGGGTCAAGAGTATGTAAAGCTAAAATATGAATGTAAAAGGCATCAGGTAACATTTTGCCAACAGGATTGTTTTGGCAACATTGATGTATGTTATTTATATCAATAGAGTGAAACCTTGAGAGGTTTTCCTCAACTGCATTCTTTATGTTGTCAGGTTGAACCATTACTTTGTCATCTTGTAAAAATATAGATAACCTGGTTACATTTACCTTAGTACAAAAAATCTGAAATTGGAAGTTAATAAACTTTGAAACCAAGAGAATGTTTGAAAAGTTTTTAATGTATAAACAAAATAAACCCCTCTCCAAACCTCTCCCCGCAGCGGGGAGAGGCTTTGAAACCCCCTTCCCTTGTAGGGAAGGTGGGCAGGGGGGTTAGGTTTTTGGAGATTATCGGTTTCATCTAATACTTTTCAAACAACCTCTAAAGTAAAAACAGTTCAAACCATTGTTTATCAATTTTTTTGTCAAAATAGTAAAACACAACAAAAAATAACGTTCATTGATGACAAATTGTAGTCTTAGTTAAGTAAAATTAAGTTAATTCATATAACTTGACATTTCTTAATTTTCAGCAAAACATTTGGTCATTTATTAAATTTTTAATAATAGTTATATCTAGTTGTAGATTTATGCAGTCAGTTAATATGAGAATTGTGTAATCTGAAAAGAACTAAACTAATGATTAAATAGAGGTCTAATGACTCCAACTATCATGCGTCAGCTTTGGTCAATCGTTGAAGCCACCCACACAGTAACACTCTTACAGCTTGATGATGCTAGTTTGGTGCAGTGGTTGGTTAAACAAATAACTAATCAAGCTTTTTTAGATCCTCATGAAATTGATTTCTTGTGTGATTACATCCAATCTCGGCTGAGTCTGATTCGTGATTTAGCTTATGAACGCCAACAGTCATAGTCAAGTGGCTGTGCTGTTTATTTAAGTTTCGATGGTAAATAACCTTCTACTAAGCAATCATTACCGACAATCCGCCAAGTTACCCGCTCCAACGGTAACGCCTCAGTCATACTAGTTAAACCCAAGTCTCCCACAGGTGTAGGAGCATGATCTCCACCAATAATTTTGGGGGCGATAAATGCCATGATTTTTTGGACAGCGCCTTGAGCGATCGCACTAGCTGCTAAAATACCACCACATTCCCATAGCACGCTACAAAAACCGCGCTCATATAAATAACCCATGACTATTTCCGGAGTGAGGGAGCTAAATTCCAGCACCTCCACGCCTTTTGACCGCAGCATTTTTTGAAAAGCTTGTGAACTGCCAACTTCCGTTACAACCAAAGTTGGAGCTTCCTGAGTATCCCATAGGCAAGCCTGTTCTGGTAAATTCAGACTACGACTCATCACAACTCGTAGAGGATTATGAGCCGCAACTTGATGGCTAGTCAAGTAAGGATTATCTTTTCTCACTGTATTCCCACCAACAATCACCGCATCACAAGCCCCTCGTAATTGATACACCTCAGTGCGAGCATCTTGATTTGTTACCCAAGAACTATGACCAGCAGTAGTGGCAATTTTACCATCTAAAGTCATAGCATATTTCAAAATACCTAAAGGTCGTTGATAGAGAATGCGATGAATAAACCCTTCATTTAAACGCCGACAAGCCGCTTCCTCTACTCCAACTACAACTTCAATCCCCGCAGCCCTTAACCGTGCAATCCCGCTACCTGCTACCAAGGGATTAGGATCAACCATCCCTACCACCACCTTAGACACACCAGCATTGATTAATCCTTCTGAACAGGGAGGAGTCCGTCCATAGTGATTACAAGGCTCAAGACTCACATAAATAGTGCTTAAGTGCGCCCTTTCTCCCGCTGCTCTGAGGGCAAAAACCTCGGCGTGTGGTTCACCAGCACGAGGATGAAACCCTTCCCCCACAATCTCCCCATTTTGGACAACCACTGCCCCCACCAAGGGATTTGGTGAAGTGTATCCCAACGCAATGCGAGCTAATTCTACGCACCGTAACATCATCCGCGAATCAAAGTCATTACCTACTAATTCCGGGACTACAGGCTGTGCAAATTGATGGTTTTCAGATAAGGGTGTAGATGCTGGAGAGACTCCTGGAAAATTATCCATTTGACTTAAGAATTACGAATTAATTTCATCTGCTGCCACCAGCGATTAAGAGGATAATAAACCACAGGCGCCCACAAACTACTAAGAATTGCCGAAGCTAAGGTTGCACGCTGGTAATATGTCCAAATACTGGCGGCATGACGATTTCCTTCCCAAGATAACTGGAAAGCAAAAATAGTGCCTGCCACCACAGCCATCACAAATACAATTAAAGCAATAGAAATAAAGTCTTCTTGAATAAACCGCTGTTTTTGCATTAGGGCTGTTAACATTCCCACGATTCCCAAACCCAAAGCATGAGTGGGATTTGGCGATGTCATTGCATCTTGCAATAGTCCTAAAATGATTCCTGACAGCAGACCAGAAAATACTGAGCGATTAACACTCCAAGCCACTACCCAAATTAGTAGCCAGTTAGGACCAATGCCTAATAATTCCATCCCAGGAAGACGAGTTGGCAACATTATTAAGCATAACATTACAGTTAAAAATATTACCATCCAATCCATAAATTGATGCCACCAAGGATGCCAAAGTGCTAATGGGGGAATCAAAAAATAGGATTTTCCTCTAGTTGAAGTTGATTTTTTATCTCTGTTACTGGTAAATCCAGGTATCTTCATCTTTTTATGATTAGTGATTGGTTATTATATAGCAGGGAACAGGGAACAGAGTGGAAAGTCCTTTGGTGTATGGTTTTTTAGGTAAATTCTGTATCTTATTCAAGTGCATACCGCTATGTCATCGCTTAATTTTAATCTTTCTCAACCTAATCTGACTACAGATTAATTTCTCAAAAGCTGGGAAAATATACTTATAAAATTAGTTACTTTTTCATATATCAGTAGCTTTTGCCGAATAATTAGCGACAATTTTGCCAAAAGATACAAACAAATGTCCAAATTTTTGCCAAGATAGAGATATTATTTTGTAAAAATTCACTTGGCAAAAATCAGTATGAGTGAAAAAACCATAGAAAGCCCTGGCAAAAGTTTTCTCGTTCTAATTTTGCCGATATCGTTTTTGATTATTTTCTTGGTCAATACCTGGAAAGTTTTACTGGTAATTTTGGGGCTGTTAATGGTTTTCAACCTTTGGCAGCAATCTAGATGGGAAAAGTGGTGCAACCAAGTTAACCCACTCTTTTATGAATTGGTTGAGGAAAATCATGGCAAAATTACACCCACGGACTTGGCAATCAAGGGTAATTTTTCGGCAGAGGCGGCAAAACGCTATTTAGATGGCAAAGCTAAGGAATTTGGTGCTAGTGTACTAGATTCAGAAAATGAGGAGGATCAATCGTACTACTTTATTAATGCCAGTATTCTTGGTGATATTATTGATAGTAGTGAATTGGTAGAAAAACTTCCCGATCAACCAGTTACTAAAATTGCCCGTTCGTTTTTAGCTCCACCTTCACCTATTTCCCTGGAGGGAGAAGCGCAATCTGAATCCTTATCTGTTCCTACCCATGAGGAAGTGAGAAAACCACTAGAAGAACAGTTAGTTTTTGGTTCGCTGATTCAATCTGAATTAGCTAAACGGCTAAATGTCTATTCCAGTACGGTTTACAAGCGACGCAATGACCCAGATTTTGCTGAGTGGTGTCGTAGCCGTGATCCTGATGGTATTGCTTGGTCCTATTCTCGTAGGTCTAAGGAGTTTTTCCCAATTCAGGAATAGGCAACGGGAAAAAGAATTTTTTTTAGCTTGGGGGGTGTTTGAAAAGTCATGGTTGCTGGATTTTTACCCCACCCTAACCCTCCCCTTAGAGGTTGTTTGAAAAGTATTAGATGAAACCGATAATCTCCAAAACCTAACCCCCCTGCCCCCTTCCCTACGTTAGCGCAGCGTGCCGAAGGCTGGGAAGGGGGGTTTCAAAGCCTCTCCCCGAAGCGGGGAGAGGTTTGGAGAGGGGTTTGTTTATTAAAAACTTTTCAAACATCCCCTTATAAAGGCTACGGTGTACACACAAGTTATCGAATCACCATTATTCCTCAAATTACCCCTCCCTAACCCTCCCCGATGCTTTGGGGAGGGAACTAATTTTTCCGGTTTTCCCCCAAAGCATGGGAACTAATTTTTCCGGTTTTCCCCCAAAGCATCGGGGGGACTAAGGGTGGTAACAATGTGATGAAAATTATGGGATACCACTTTTAAAACATCCTCTAAAATCGCATTACCTATTACCCATCCCGATCGCTTGACTGATGGATGTTAAGCCGTTTTCTTCTAGTTTGGTTAATAAACCGGCGAGGATGCGGCGTACCATTATTGGTCCTTCATAAATCCAGCCTGTATAGGTTTGAATAAGACAAGCACCGGCTGTGATTTTTTCCCAAGCATCCTCGGCGGTAAATATGCCACCTACGCCAATGATGGGCATTTGTCCCTGGGTTTGTTGGTAAATAAAGCGAATTACTTCTGTGGAGCGATCGCTCACTGGTTTACCGCTAATTCCTCCCGCTTCTTCTTGGGGGGATTTGCCAGTTTTTTCAATGATTTGGGTTTTGAGTCCTTCCCGGCTAATAGTGGTGTTAGTGGCGATTAAACCAGCGATTTGGTAAGTTTTAGCCAGAACAATAATGTCAGATATTGCTTCCCATTCTAAATCGGGGGCTATCTTCACAAATATGGGTTTTTGTAAATTATTTTCTTGTTTTAACACATCTAGTATTTGACTGAGCATGGCAGCATCTTGGAGCGATCGCAATCCCGGAGTATTGGGAGAGGAAACATTAACTACAAAATAATCACCCAAATCCTTGAGTAACCGAAAACTCTCTAGATAATCCTGGGCTGCTAATTCCAAAGGTGTGATCTTGGATTTACCCAAATTTATACCTATAGGTATGGGTATTGGATAATTCGACTTTTCTTTAACCTCATTCAGTCTTGCAGCCATAGCGACAGCACCAGCATTATTAAAACCCATCCGATTAAGTGCTGCTTGATCTAAAGGTAAACGAAACAACCGAGGGGGCGGATTTCCCGGTTGGGGGTGATAAGTCACAGTACCCAATTCAGCAAAACCAAACCCAAAATTATGCCAGATATTAGCGCCAACGCCGTCTTTGTCAAATCCAGCCGCCAAACCCAAAGGATTGGGAAATTTCATTCCCAGTATAGTTTGTTCTAGTCGTGGATCATTTAAACACAGATATTGCTGAAGGAGGTTATTCAACCAGTTGGTAGAAGGATAATAACTGGCTTTCGACAGCCAATTTAGACTACCGATGGTTTGTTTGTGCAACCACTCCGGTTCGGTTTTCACCAGAGTAAATAGGAAATGACCAACTAATGATTTATAAAGATCCAATTTATGTTACGAGTCAGTTAACGTAGAATTATATTCATATTATAGCTTTACGTGAATCTGAGAATTTTAAAAAATGTTTTGCTTCTTTCAATTCTGATTTCGTAGATGTAATTTATAAAACTGGTAATTTGCAAAATCCCAACTGAGAAGAGTTCCCGCTTGAAAATCCTCAACTCTGAAAAGACCATGCTTAATTAATGGTTGTATTTCCTCCTTAGCAGCTAGAATAGGTGCTTGGAAAGGTTCTGGTTCTACTCCAATAACAGAAGTAAACCCTGTACGAAGCAATTCCTCTAAAAATGCTCCATCCCCTGTGCCAATATCAATCGCACCATCTAAATTAGGAATATGTTGCATAATTTCGGGTAGAAAACTGGCATAAGTACGACTCGCATAATGAGCTTCTTCCGAACTATCAAAAGCAGCTTCATGGTAGGCGGTTGCTAATTCACTTAATTCAGGAATTGGACTGGCATACAGTACATCACAAGTTGGACAAGATATCAGTCTGTAGTGCATATATTCAAGCAGTTTACGACAAGCAGAGGCAAAACCGTCTAATTGATTAAGATCACAGTCAGCCTCAGCAAAGACTTTAGGGACTTCCAAATAAAAATACGTCCCAAAACTAACGCAAAAACTCTCTCTATTTCTTCTCTCTCTGTGTTCTCTGTGCCTCTGTGGTTCTTTTGTTCATTTATTGGGATAATTTTTTTCTTGGAAGTTCCTTAGACTGATCCTTTGAACCGCAAACTGGACAAGAACGATTAACTATTTTCATTTTTATTTTCTCCTTTTCAGAAATTTCAGACTTGAAATTCTGTTTTCTGCAAATTATCGTAGAATCTGGGAAAACCTATGTAATTAATTTTGCTTGGTTAATTGTAGACAGTACAAGTATTAAAAAATCCTTGTCATCCGTCTTTAGATGTATTTTTTGATAGATGATGTTTTTCGTGTTTATTGTTACGTTATTGTTACGTTATGCGTCCTACTTGTTCTAAATCTGATTTACCGGAAAAAATCTGTGTAGTATGTCAACGTCCGTTTACTTGGCGGAAAAAATGGCAAGATTGTTGGGATGAAGTGAAATATTGTTCAGAACGTTGCCGTCGTCGTCGTTCTCAGGCTAAAAATGAGAGTTAGACCAACCAATAAATATATGGGCGCAGGCCCTGCGCCCCTACGAAGAAAATAAATGATTTTACAAATGCAACCTAAATTAATTATTCATGGTGGCGCTGGTAGTTCTCTCCAAGGTAAGGGGGGATTAATAGCAGTCCGCAACTCTCTGTCTCAGATTGTTGCGGAAGTTTATGCTCTTTTGCTGACGGGTGCAAGTGCGACTGAGGCTGTAGTTCGGGGTTGTCAGATGTTGGAAGATGAACCCCGCTTTAATGCTGGTACTGGTTCTGTCCTCCAATCTGATGGACAAATCCGCATGAGTGCTTCCATTATGGATGGGACAACAGGGCGCTTTAGTGGTGTGATTAATGTGTCACGGGTGAAGAATCCGATTGAAATGGCGCTGTTTTTACAAGATGCTGATGATCGGGTTTTATCCGATTATGGTGCGGCTGAGTTGGCGCGGGAGTTACAACTGCCTATTTATAATGGTTTAACTGATTTGCGCTTGAAAGAGTGGACTCTAGAACGCCAGGATAACTTTAAAAGAACCATGGCTGGGGTAGTAGCAGAACCAGAAATGGCAGAAAGTGCTGGTAGGGGAACTATTGGTGTTGTGGCTTTAGATGGCTATGGTAAATTAGCTGCTGGTACTTCTACTGGAGGTAAAGGCTTTGAACGCATTGGGCGAGTTAGTGATTCAGCTATGCCAGCGGGTAATTATGCGACTAGTCAGGCGGCGGTGAGTTGTACGGGGATTGGGGAAGATATTATTGATGAGTGTTTAGCGGCTAAGGTTGTGGTGCGCGTTACTGATGGAATGTCACTACAGGAGGCTATGCAGCGATCATTTACAGAAGCAAAGAAGAATAATCGGGATTTTGGAGCGATCGCTCTTGATGCCACTGGTGCGATATCCTATGGTAAAACCTGTGAAGTATTACTGGCTGCTTACCATAATGGGGAAAACATTGGTGATACTTTGGAATGGAATGATCAAGAACTAATTGGTAATTGGTAATTGGTAATTGGTAATTGGTGATTGGTGATTGGTGATTGGTGATTGGTGATTGGTGATTGGGAAGAGTAAAGATGAATATTTATCTTGATTTTCCCTTTATTATTCTTTTCGCTTTTGTTTTAGGAAAATGAATCTCCCTGTAACACAATCTTGGCAAGATGTTCGCGCAGCATTAAAGGCAATTTGGGGATATGATGATTTTCGTCCTCCTCAAAAAGAAATTGTTAACTGTTTAATATCACAAAAAGATGCTCTAATTATTATGCCCACTGGTGGGGGAAAATCAATTTGTTTTCAACTTCCCGCCCTCCTAAAAACAGGATTGACTTTAATAGTTTCTCCTTTGGTGGCACTAATGGAAAACCAAGTTGCGGAATTACGGCAACTATCACAAAAAGCAGCACTTTTACATAGTGAATTAACTGCATCTCAACGCAATGCAACCTTGCAAGCTTTGGAAAAACAGCAATTAAGATTATTGTATTTATCACCAGAAACATTACTCAGTCCAGCAGTATGGCAAAAGTTATGTAATCCCCAACTCCAAATTAATGGTTTAATTCTGGATGAAGCCCATTGTTTAGTACAGTGGGGTGATACTTTTCGTCCGGCTTATCGGCGTTTAGGGGCTGTGCGTGAAGCTTTGCTAAAATCAAAACCACCGGGAACAAAAATTAGTATAGCAGCTTTTACGGCAACGGCTGATCCTTTAGCCCAAAAGATTATTTCTACAGTTTTAAAATTAGACAAACCTGAGATTTTTCGGATTAATCCCTATCGGGAAAATTTAAATCCTATTGTCCGAATTGCTTGGACTCCTAAAGGGAGAAAACAACAATTATTAAAGTTTATTCAAAAACGACCAAATCAAGTTGGTTTAATTTATGTACGGACTCGAAGAGATAGTGAAAATTTAACGGAATGGTTAACAGAAAATGGTTATCAAACTGCTAGTTATCATGCAGGATTGAGTCCAACGGAACGCCGCAATATTGAAGCTAGTTGGTTAGGTGGAAAAATCCCATTTGTTGTGTGTACTTGTGCTTTTGGGATGGGGATAAATAAATCGGATGTGCGCTGGGTGGTTCACTTTCATGCGCCACATTTATTATCTGAATATGTGCAAGAAATAGGAAGGGCAGGAAGAGATGGCAAACCTGCTGATGTTTTAACTTTGGTAAGTGAACCGACGGGATTTTTAGATGCTGAGGATAAGCAAAGACAGAAGTTTTTTGAGTCACAAATGAAATTGCAACAACAAAAAGCTCAACAATTAGCCAAACAATTACCACTCCAAGGAGAAATAAATACTGTAATTAAAGAATTTCCGAATAGTGCTGTGGCACTTTCTCTTCTGCATAGTAATGGACAATTGGCATGGCTTGATCCTTTTCATTATTCTATGTCTTTGCAGTCAGGAAATCCAGAAAAAACACAATTACAAGCTACTAAACAAATGAGTGAATATCTCACTAATAAAAGGTGTCGTTGGCAATTTTTATTAAATGCCTTTGGCTTTGAAACACCAACTGCTAATTGGCGTTGTGGACATTGTGATAATTGTGATTAAATCAAGAAACACAATCTGGAAAGCTAATTATTGCGATATTTCCATATTAATTATATGCCTAATTTTTTAAATAAAATATTATTTCTTTGTTTTGCATCTTTAACAAGTTTGTTAAATGATAATACTTCAATATAGGTTTTTAATCCAGGGTTAAAACCAAAAAAACCTTGAAGGTCTGGTGTTGGAGTCAGAGAAGAATTAACAGCAAAAGTTTGTATTTCTTCTGTTAAGTCACAAATAATATAGGCATAGAAAGGTGTATCTTCACGAAGGGATATTAATCTACCATCTTTATTCTTGTGTTTTCCTGATCTAACCTGGCGTATATAAGAATAAACTTGAGCAATAGGATCTTCTGATGCAGAATATCCCTCTCTCATTGGGCGTTTAAATTCTATTACTACAACGGAAGAATAAGGCTGTTCTTCATCTGGTACAAAAGCAATAGGATGGTTGAAAACTAAAAGGTCTGGTCTATCATTACTTTCTGAATCTAAATTTTCTAGTCTTTTTAAGGATTGATCAGAGGAAAGATACTCATGATAAGACAATCTTTCATCTATTATCCAGAGATTTTGTTTTTCAAAAACATTGATTTCATCAGAAGATGTCCTCATTGGAAAAATTATTTCATGTATATCTTTTTCAAGACTATATCTTCCATCTGAATCAACAATTAGGTTTTTTTCAAACAGACTGATTATGATTTTTCTATGAATAACATATCTTGCTAACTTAGACATCCCTAGATCATTATACTGTTCAAGAAAATCATAATATTCTTTGCTATATTCAGGAAATCTCTCAAAGTGTTCTAGAGGAGTTCTCAATATTTTTACTCCCGTTTCTTTCAGGGATAGTTCATAGCTCGACATTATTTTATGAAGTTCTATTTCTAGCTTTTCTGGAGGGAGTCCAGGTTTTATAGACTCTAATTTATCTGTAGCATATTTTAGTAACGGACGATATTCTACAGCTTCTTCTATAATGTATTTTTGGATTTCTTTCTGTTTCTCTTCCTGTAATCCTTGTAAAAATGGAGAAAGATTATTAGATATTACAGAAATTAATTCATTTTGTATTTCTTTATAAGCAATAAGTCCAATGTCTTCTGTAAAACCCTCATGATTATGAATTAGGTTAAAATTAGTTCTTTCTTGATTAACATATTGATCTAAACAGTCACTAGAAACAAAAGCCAGATAGGTAAAAAGCCTTCCTTCTCTGTCACGAATTTTTCTTTTTTCAATTAAATTAGGGATATAGTTGTGTAAATTTTCAGAAATAACGGTTCTATGATTAGCGCAATAAAAAAGTTTATGGCTTGAATCGGATGAGTTGTAATATTTAATTCCTTTAAGATTAAAAGTATATTCTTTTATTTTAATTACATCATTATCCGAGAATGATTCTAAATTTTGATTAAAGTATGTATTAATGTTGAATTCTTTTTTTCCATCAATTACTCTAATTTTGGGTGGTGTTTCTAAAATAAAGTATGAAATACAGTGTTCTAGAATTTGCTTGCCTATAGTTTCACATTTTTGATGGCATTTTCCTTTATATGGGTTTAAGAAATTTTTAAGTTCAACTTTTGTATAAAATTCTTGTTCATTATTTAGTTCTATTTTCTGCTTAGAAGTTTCTTGAACTCCTTTGCAAAAAAGGCTAAATTCTATATTACGTTTGTAAAAATTATTTTCTTCTTCAAAAACACTTTCAATCAGTATTTCTGTAAAAGCTTTAAGCCATAAAAATCTACCAACTCCTTTTGAGCCTCTGCTTTTTTTATATGTACTATCTGAAGTACAAAAAGACATATAGTTAATATAGTTAAATCCTACTCCGTTATCTACAACAACAAAACCTTGTATTGGAGATAAATTTCCATCTTCTATGAGTTCTGTTTGATTACCTTCCCTTAAAAGAATAATGTCAATATATCCATTATTGATTTTTGAATCCTCAATAGAATGAATTGAGTTTACTACACACTCAAACAATGGCAATAAACATTTATTCTCAGCTAAAGGGGTGTTGTTAATTCTACCTTCTAAACTTATGTCCATGACTTAATGGGTTTAGTTATTTACGTATCCGTTACATTTTACTATACTATATACAAATTTATTTATGTGTTCAGATATTTAAATTAACTTAGCATTTCTTTTTAAATTCTCATTTTCGATCTAGCTTGCCACGCTTTTACTTCAACAGTAAGTAGGTGAACACAATAAAACCAAACTGTGTAAAGAAATGTAAAATCGCCCAAACCCTTTTCACTCTTGCCTCTTGCCTCTTGCCTCTTGCCTTTTGCCTTGCCATAACGACAATTTTCAACGCTCACCTACTTAAGTGCCTAAATATTACACAAAAACACACTACAATGTATTAATGCTTTTCGTAATGCGAATAAATTCGTCCTTATCTTTGTGGATGATTAATTTGTACAGTCTGTAGGTCTTAGCAAGATTAAAAACTAAAAAAAGAAGAGTAAAGGATATAACTCTTACAATTTTTAATTTTTAATTCTCAATTTTTAATTGATTCCGCTTGGCTACAATATTTATTTAATTGAACGCCTAGAGTATCTGATTCTTTCCCGGCAGTTTTGGCGGCTGTTGTTAGTGCGGAATCAATTTCTTTTCTGGCTTTTTCAATTTTTGCTCTACCATCTGATGATGCCTCTGCTTTTTTAGCTTCTCCAAGTGCTTGAGAAGCTTTGGCTATGGCTTCACTAAGATGATCAAAGATTTTGATAAATTTGGTTTCAAATTCTTGCAGTTTGGGATCTTTTAAATTTAATTCCTGAATAGACTTAGTAACATTTTTTAAGTCTTTGGATAGTTGCAAGCTAGTTGATACTTGCTGACCTTTTTTCATATCAATCAGTGCTGTACCCTGATTGACAACTGTAACTAATCGCTGACATTGGGAGATTTTAGTCTCGCTGCAACTAGTAATTAACAAAGCAATGCTCAGGCTAACAGGAGCAATAACTGAATGACGGGAAAACAACATTAAAATCCCAAGAGCAATAAAATCCCCTAAATATTAAGCCAATTGATTATTAATTCGCAATTACGAATTTCTGTGTTGAGCAGTTTACCAATCTAATGGCAATCCTAATTTATCTAAGGTTTTGCCATCTTGCAACAGTGTTTGAATGTCGCTGTCTATTTGGATTTTACCCGTAGATAGGACTAAAGCCCGTTGAGTTACTCTTCCTAGCCAATTGAGATCATGGGAAGCTATTAACATCACTTGTACGGGCAATTTTAATAACACGTGAGCTAAATGTCGTCGCCATGCTGGGTCTAGTCCGTTGGTGGGTTCGTCTAAGATGAGAATGGCTGGATCTAGGGCTAAAATTGCTGCTAAGGCGGCTAAACGTCTTTGTCCTCCAGAAAGTTCATGGGC
Organism: Anabaena sp. AL93; assembly: GCF_001672085.1. Lineage (NCBI taxonomy): Bacteria > Bacillati > Cyanobacteriota > Cyanophyceae > Nostocales > Nostocaceae > Anabaena > Anabaena sp. AL93. The sequence goes on from NZ_LJOU01000013.1 coordinate 23,410, forward strand.
GGAACGGTGGGCGTAAGCTTCTAATCCGAAGTCGGCTAATAGTTGATGGGCTTTATCTTTTGCAGCTATGGGTGAAACACCATAGTTAAGGGGTCCGAAAGTAACGTCTTCCAGAATTGTAGGCATAAATAATTGGTCGTTAGCATCTTGAAAGCTAAAACCAATTTGTTGGCGTATTTGAGGTAAGGTGGTTGGCAATAGGGGGATGCCGTTAATCCAGATTCTGCCACTTTGGGGATGTTTTAAGCCGATGAGGTTTTCTAATAAGGTGCTTTTTCCTGAGCCTGTAGCCCCCATTAAGGCGATGCGATCGCCTGTTTGTAAGCTAAAAGAAATTTCTTGTAATACGGGTTGCTGGTGCGAATAGGCATATACCAGATTTTGGACTTCAACGACATTGGTATGCGGTTGAGAGAGGGAAATTTGGGGATTAGAAGTTAAGGATGTCAAGATTCACCACTCAAATAACAGTAAGGTAGGAACTTAGGGTTAAACAAGTAGCTGTCACCCCAGCTATTAACAAGATAAAACGTTCTTTCGATTTGAGGGGGGAATCTATCGGTAATTGTCCATTATATCCACGAGCTACCATAGCAGCATAAACTCTTTCCGCTCTGTCGAGGGTGCGAAGATACAACGCCCCAATCATGGAAGCACTGGCATAACGCAGCCATCCTGCTGCACCATTTAAACCACGTAATTGGGCGCTGCGCTGCATTTGCGTTACTTCTGAAAGTAAGATTTCCAAGTATTGTGCGGCTAAGATCAGGTTTTCTTTTAATGGGGCAGCTATTGGTAAGCTTTTGAGGGCAATACCCAAACTGTGGGGGGGTAAGGTTAATAAGAAACTATTCATGGTAATTAAACAAATTAGGGAACGCACAAGTAAAAAACTGGCTTTTTCCCATCCCAAAGGCAAAGCCATCAATGATAGAAAAATTAATTCTGCACCAAGTAAACCGCTTAATTTACGAATGGGTACTTGTAATAGGCCAACCCATAAAAGGGCGATCGCCCCATATACTAGTAAATTAGACCAAGTATGATGTTTTAAAAACGCTGCGCCAATTACAATAATGAGGGATAATTGCAAGCGTAATGGCAAGGAAATTTTAAGCATTCTTAGGTTTCATAACTTTAGCAATTCCAAAAGCCACAGTGAAGCAAGCTGTAGAACCTACCAAACCGGCAATACTTGTGCCGATTTGCCCTAAACCTTTAATCTCATAGTCAGCCAAAGGTGTTGGTACTACCACTCTGACTTGTTCAGCTAAGTTGATAAAACCCACGTTTTCTGCTACTTTTTCCAAACCATCTGGCCAAGCAGAAGCAAATAGAGACAACACACCCGAAATCAGCAAAATACTGACAACGGGAACTAACCAGCCTCTAACTTTGTGTTCTTCACCTGGTAACAAATCTGGACGGGCTGTGGCTAAATAGGTTAATACACCCCCGGTAATTAATCCTTCTCCAATACCAATCAAAATATGTACACCTGCCATGGTGGGTAAAACTATGCTGGCTGGCGCTGTTCCAGAAAGGGCTAATTCAATAGCACAAGCTACTGCGGCGACAACTACGCTAACTGCGGCCGCTATGCCGGCTGCTAGGGGTAAACGCCTTTGAGAACCGCCCAATAGTCTTTGTAAGGTTTGGGTTAATCCCCACGCTACCCACACGCCGACTATTCCCATATTGAAAATATTTGCACCTAAAGCCGTAATTCCACCATCAGCAAATAACACGGCTTGAATAATTAAAACTGTGGCAATACATAACATTCCCGCCCAAGGACTACCTAAAATAATTGCCGCTAAAGCCCCTCCTAATAAGTGGCCGCTAGTTCCTCCCGCTACGGGAAAATTAATCATTTGGGCGGCGAAAATAAAGGCTGTGGTTAAGCCGAGAATGGGGGCGCGACGAATGCCAAAGGCTGTTTGCGATCGCTCAAAAGCTACAAATAAGGCGGCTGTACTGGCTAAACTGGTGGCTGCGGCTACTGGTACAGAAACAAATCCGTCGGGTATGTGCATGAAAATTCCTATTTCTTTTATGTGGTTTTTTGCAGTGCTAAAAGCAATATAACGACTAACAAAATTAATAGCAAACTAAAATTTATCTGTTCTGACAATAGCCTATTGGTAGATATTTTGGGATTTTATTTAGGATAATTTTTCAATAAAAAATACGTCAAATTATATATTTATTTTTTGAATTGTTAACATTTATAAATCTTTATGACATATTTTCATAATTGTTCATGATTATGAATTTATTAATTTTCTGGAGGATGCCAACCAGCAAGTACCCAATAACTGCGAACTTCTAAAACATCTGCATCATCACTTAAATGCAAAGCTTTAACAGTAGCTCTCCCAGTTGGTGTTTTACCCACAATTTGCAATCCATCTTTTGTCCAGGAAAAATGCTCAGACCAAATTTGAGTACGCGGGTTAAATAATTTAACTATTTCACCTGTTTCTGAATCAATATTTGTTATTTTATCGCTTTTATATCTATTACAAATAGGACAAGCTAACCATAAATTCGATTCATCATTAAGTAGGTGAGCGTTGAAAATTGTCGTTATGGCAAGGCAAAAGGCAAGAGGCAAGAGTGAAGAAGGTTTGGGCGATTTTACATTTCTTTACACAGTTTGGTTTTATTGTGTTCACCTACTTATTGTAACGCTAAAATGTTAATATACAAGTAACTTAGTAAAACCAAGTTATAATGGAATTAACACCGTGCCAGCTAAAGATGCTTTTCATAACATTGTCAAAACAGCACTAGAAAAAGAGGGCTGGTTTATTAGTCATGATCCTTATCCATTGCAAGCGGGAACATTAGAATTACATATTGATTTAGGAGCAGAGAAAGTTATTGCAGCCGAAAAAGAAGGACAAAAAATAGCTATAGAAATCAAAAGTTTTCTTAATCCTTCAAAAATCACGGAACTTTATGCTGCATTAGGACAATTTATAATTTATCGTCTTGCTTTACAAGAACAAGAACCAGAACGAATTTTAGAGGGTGTTTGAAAAGTTATGGTTGATGTATCAAATATTTTTTACCCCACCCTAACCCTCCCCTTGTAAAGGGGAGGGAACTGGATTTTTATTGTTTCCCCCCTTTACAAGGGGGGACTAAGGGGGGTAGCAATGTGATGAAAATTACGGAATACCACTTTTCAAACATCCTCTTATATTTAGCAGTTCCTATTACTGTTTACAATGAATTTTTTATCTTGCCTTTTATTCAATCAGTTATTAAAACAAATCAACTTTGTTTAGTAGTTTATAATATTGAACAGGAGGTAATATCACAATGGCAAAATTAGAAGAATATCAGCAATATATTCAGAATTTACTCAAACAACACGCTAGTATGGTTTGGGATAAACGCATTCAAGCACAAACGATTTTTGATATTGAAAATAACCATTATCAATTAATTTAAACCCCGTCTAAGTTGAAACCTATAGTTTTTCTATGGCGAAAACCCAAGTTTTCAAGATGGATGGAGTATATGTGGGTTGGCGTGATCAAAATCGTATTTATGGACCTGTTTTACATCTAGACATTATTGATGATAAAATTTGGATTCAGCAGGATGGTACAGAGGTAGGAATTGCCAATGAATTAGTTGAATTAGGTGTACCGAAAGAAGATATTGTTTTAGGTTTTCAATTGCCTTCCGTCCGCAAATATACAGATTTTGCTGTTAGTTAATTAAATCTCAATTATTAACATAATCTATGTTAATATACAAGCAACCTAGTGAAACCTAAGTTCAAAACTATGACCAATATTAATATTTCTGTACCTGAATCACTGAAAAGTTTTATTGATTACGAAATTGTTGAAGGTGGTTATAGTTCAGCGAGTGAATATTTACAACAGTTAATTATTGAAGAAGCACAAAGAAAAAGTAAAGCAAGTTTAGAGGAGTTTTTGATAACTCAGGAAGAATTTGAAAAGACTTTAGATGAATTAGCTGATGATTTTGTAGCTTCTGTTGGTGCAAATGCGCCTATTCTATCAGATTATGCTGTTAGCCGTGAGAGTATTTATGAGGATCATTATTAAAAATGGAATATTTAGTAGATACGAATATTTTATTACGTCTTGTGCAGCGTAATGATCCATGTACAGTGTAAATAGCAATACCTGCGGTCGGCTTCTATATCCGGCGTTGCTGAATTGGCGTATGATTTTTGGAGGTAGAGACGTTCCATGGAACGTCTCTACAAGAGTCTTGAACGTATGCAAAATTATTTTCATCCCTAAAATCAGCAACGCCTATAAATCTTTCCTCTTGTCATCTTTCCTGTTCCGTCAGAGTCAACATCTAAGGAAATTGATTTTTATTCTTGACGTGGATCTAATAGTGGTGGATGCCAACCTGCTTCTACCCAAAAATGCCGAGCAACTTGAATAGAAGGCTCATCACGTCGTTTATCATTGAAATCAAAGCGATCGCTAGTAGCTCTTCCTGTAGGCGTTCTACCTACAATTTTTATACCATCTTTTGTCCAGATAAAATGCTCTGACCATTCTTGCTGACGAGGGTTAAATAAAGCAACTTTCTCTTGAGTTTTAGGATCAGTAGCTACTATAAAATTATAATGACGCTCATTACAGCGATGACAAGCCAAAGCTAAATTATCCAATTCATCTGAACCCCCCAAAGACTGGGGCATAATATGGTCAATGGTAAAACGGTCGGGACTCAGGTATTCAGGAGAGTGGCAATATTCACATAAGAATTTAGCTCGTTTTCTTATAAGTCGTCGAGTTGGTTCGGACACCATTTACTTTTAGCCGCTAGTTGAGCATTAATTAAGGTAAATATTCGCTGTAACTCCGATATACCTACATATTCCGCTTCCTCTTCAGAAGTCAGTTTATCAGATTTTTTCTTTGCTAATAGTTCTTCAAAACGTATCTGTAGTTCCTCGGTAAATTTAAATAGATAAATATTACCAAATTCACTCATCTTCATACCAGAAGATATTAAAGACGAAGGTTGAACCATTAATTGAGTAGCCATTGTATGTTCACAGTGTCTTTATTTCTATTATCTCATAAAAAATCCTGTAAATCCTGAAATCCTGGATATCCTGATATGGCTTGCGCCACGCTACGCTATCAGACAAATAATCATATAATAGTGAATAAATATTTACCTTAATTAACTATGCAAACCACAGAATCTCCCTTACAATTGCGGCTGTGGACTGTTGATGAATACCACAGAATGGCTGAAGCAGGAATATTTGAACCAAGTGAACGGGTAGAATTATTAGAAGGGAAAATAATTTTGATGGTTGCTAAAGGAACAGCCCACCGTTCAGCAGTGGGAAGAACATATAAGTTGTTGGAAAATAGAATTGGTCATAAAGCTTGCATAGCTATTCAAGACCCTGTAAAATTAAATGAAAGGTCTGAACCAGAACCAGATATTGCTGTGGTGAAAATAGATCCGCTAGACTATGCAGATCATCATCCTACCCCAACAGAAATTTATTTAATTATCGAAGTTGCAGATAGCAGTTTAAAACTAGATACAGAAATCAAAGCTAAAGCTTATTCTCAAGCAGGAATTAAGGATTATTGGGTATTAGATGTAGTGAAACGCGAATTAATTGTATTTAGAAATCCTACAACAGAAGGTTATCAAAATCGAGAAATTATCACAGAACATCAAAACATATCTCCTTTAGATTTTCCTGATTTAGAAATTGTAGTTTCCCAGATGCTACCTCTTGTCTAAATAAGGATTTAAGGATTTACAGGATATTATAGCGGTATGTCACTCAACAGATAACCGCTATAGTTAAATTTAACTATTAATTCAACTCTTTTATATCTACTTAATTTCCCCTAACTGGCAATTCTTTCCGATGCTGAATTAACAACCCAATCGCCATACCCATACCCACAATAGCCGTAAAATAAAATAACCCAATCAACCGAATATACATTGGTGGTGCAATTCCCTCAACTTCCACAGATTGCGCTACCTTCACCGCTGGAAATTGACGTTGAGATTCAGCTAAAGAAATAGCTTCTACCTCTACCTTATGAGGTGAACCATCAAAAAATTGTTCTTGCCATATTAACCTCCCTTCTGAATTAGGAAATCCCTGATAAGCAAATACAGTTAAATTATCTTCCAATGCGATCGCTTTTACTCGCAATCCGACATCCTTAATAGCTGCCCCTGTCGTGCTATCCTTGACCTCAACCGCTAAATTTGCCAATCTCCCCACAGTCGCCAGTTTATCCCCTGTAATCCTCACTTCCATGCCCTGAGATTGGCTAATTGATGGGGCAATCTTCTCATTTTTGGGAGAATGTGCATCACCATGAGCCTCCGCAACTTCCGCCGTGATATTAATAAATAATAGCGTCACAATTGCCACTACAGTTAATGCACTTAACAACAACCGGACAGACTGCGGTGCAATTTCCCCCTCTTTGATTTCCTCTTGTCCACCAATTACCCAACCGCCTAACAATCCTAATGATAATAAAATCGCTGCAAGCACAACAAAATATTTATATTTAACAGGATTTTCTCTCACATTCAAATTCAAAGTTTGCTGATAACTAGCAAAAGCATTAGCAACTAAAGGAGAAACATTAACTTGAATTTGATAATTACCCCGAATTGGTAACATTTGCTCAAATTCTAATTTACCATTCGGTGCAGCCGCCTCCAGTTCTAATAATTCTGTTCCCTCAACAATTGGAAAATCTGTAGTTAAGAAAGGATTGCGGGGAGGTGTGGAAATCTGCAATTTAATTAAGGCATTTGTTAACAGTTTTCCGCCAGCATCAACAGCTTGTAATTTGAAAGTCACCGGAGATTGTTTCCTATCTGTACCAGCTTCAAAAGGCAGAATTTTTTCTAAAGGTGGATTTGTCGAAAGTAAAACTTGAGATTGGGACGTTTGAGAAACTCCCACCAAAGAATATAAAATTGATAAACAAATACAAGCAGAACTAACAACAGCAAACAGACGATATTTTCTCATAGGAAATTAGAATTTAACTGGGCGTTGCTGAACTGAGGTATGAAATTGAAAAATCAAAAAATGAAACTCTTACTCTCTGCGACTGGAGCGCCTCTGCGTGTTCGCGCAGCGTGCCGTAGGCATAATAAAATCATACTCTTAATCAGCAACGCCGAATATTTTAGATTTAGCAAATGAATTTGAGTCTAACTTATTATTTATCTGGGCGATTGTAAATCGCAGCTACACAGGATGAACCCTTAATTTTTCCTTAGTCCACGCAGGTGGACTTTGTTTGTGTAGAAGTGATTTCTAATCGCCCAATACGTTTAAAACTTTATGATAGTTTAATGACAAGCAACGCCCAAAGCATGGTGACGCGCTGAGTGTGCTGTGTTATGCGCTGGTGGATAGGTAGAGAAAAACACAGTCCAAATCAGCAAAGAAGATAACATCATGTAAAGACTTACCTGTACAGGCTTAGAAAGGGTAATGCCCGCAGTTTTTTGTAATACTGAAGTCCGAGAAAAAGCAGTCATTTGTGAACTCCTATAAATAGTTGCGCTACTTGGTGACAAAAAGATATTGTTAACATCAGCAGCTATTGTCAAAATCCTAGCACCTTATTCCATTTACTAGGCTGCAAGCATCATCTGTTCTCTAGTCAACGGTAAATCAACCAATATATCAGGAATACTTCTGAAAATTACTATAGCAAGATCCCCGACTTCTTAGAGAAGTCGGGGATCTGAATCCTGAAAATCATTTTTCCAAGTTATTGACAATGATTCTTAATTTTCATATTATACATAAAGCTAATTGCAAATTATTCGCAATTTCTCACATACGCATATTCCTATTAGTCTCATGTCTGACAACTTTACTTTCAGTAAAGATAAAATTTGGAGTCGTCGCCAACTGTTGCAAATAGGATTATCCGGCGCTGGAGTCCTAAGTGCAGCGACAATTTGGCAGATATTGAATACCAAAAATCATCCCAGTGTCAGAGTACCACCGATGGAAATGGCAGCATCTAATGGTGCTACTAACCCTATGCAGGTATTACGAGATTTTGATTATGGGACAATTAAGCAGGAAAATGGGCGCACAGTCCGCGAATTTCAGCTAACTGCTGGTACTTCCACCATTCAGCTTAATAGTGCTGTCTCTTACAACATTTGGGACTTAAACGGGCGGATTCCAGGACCGACACTCCGGGCTAAAGAAGGAGAAAGAATAAGAATACTTTTTCTCAATAATGCTGGACATTCCCATTCTTTACATTTTCATGGAGTTCATCCTGCTGAAATGGATGGAATAAGACCTGTAAGTAATGGTAGAGCAACCATATATGAATTTGATGCCGAACCCTATGGTGTTCATTTATATCACTGTCACGTCGCCCCGGTTACTCGCCACATTGCCAAGGGTTTATATGGGATGTTTATCATTGACCCGCCTAAGCCTCGCCCACCAGCAGATGAAATTGTTTTAATTATGTCTGGGTATGATGTAAATGATGATAACAAAAATGAATATTATGCTTTTAATGGTGTGCCACATCATTATATGCACCATCCCATTCAGATTTATCAAAATCAGCTAATTCGGGTCTATGTTTTGAATATTATTGAATTTGATCCTGCTGTGACGTTTCATCTGCACGCTAACTTCTTTGATGTTTATCGTTCCGGTATGACAATGACCCCCAGCGAGAAAACCGATGTTTTAACAATGGGTGTAGCAGAAAGGCACATTTTAGAGTTTGCTTTCCGCTATCCAGGTAAATATATGTTTCATCCTCATCAAGATGCGATCGCTGAAAGCGGGTGTATGGGACAGTTTGAAGTAATCGCAGAAAAGGATTCCCAAATGATTGGAGTGTAAAAAAAATGAAGAAAATTGGCGACGATTACATCAGTTAACCTGGGCAGTTACAATTTTTCTTTAAAACTAGACGGTTTAGTTTACTCACCCTCATAGCTTCTTCAGACTACCTCATTATCGGGATTATCGTTACAACAGTTCAGCGATAATAAAAATGTTATTGCGTGTTTAAACGAATTTGTTATGAAAAAATTTAATTAGAGACTTCCAAGAAATAAATTATCCTAAGAAACGAACCACAGAGGCACAGAGTACACAGAGAGAGAATTTCTGCATCAGTTTTGGGACATTTTTTTATTTGGAAGTCTCTTAGTGAAAATAATTTGCAATTAGCTTGACGAAATATGCATGTAAGTGATACTAATATTATTGGCTGTTGATAAGAAAGATTATCAATAAGTTTACAGGTGCAAAGTGAGAACAGTAATCACAAAAAAACAAAACATGAATCATAATCAACCCTTCGATTTCGTACCAGGAAAAGTCATCACACTCAGTACTCATCTAGAAAAACCCAGCCCATTTTATTTTGGATATGGCATTCATCAAAGTTTTTTATCGGAACTAGAGAAATATAGTTTTGACAAAATATTTTTCTTTACGGAGCCACATCTATTTGAGAGTTACGGCAAAGAATTGTATGATCAAATAAGTGCAAAATATCCTTGTTCAGTTGAATTTGTACCTGCTGGTGAGAAATGTAAATACTTCCCTGTTCTGGAAGAAACCTGCGAAAAGCTAATTGCTAAAGGTGCATCCAAAAAATCTATTTTGTTAGCATTTGGTGGCGGAACAGTTGGTAATGTTGTCGGTTTAGCAGCTGGATTAATTTACCGTGGGATTCGTTTTGTTGAAATCCCTACAAGTATGACAGGTCAAACTGACAGTACATTAAGCAATAAACAGGCGGTTAATGGCGGCACGGGTAAGAATCATTTTGGTCTCTACCATGCACCCTTATTTATCTGGGCAGATACCAAATATCTCAAAACAGAACCTCCTTTTTCTCGACGTAGCGGCATAATTGAAGGTATCAAAAATGGGTTCATCTCCGATGAAAATTTTTTGGAATACTTAGAACAATCCCTCAATCCTGAGTTAGATTTTACGGACGCAAAATTAACGGAAATTGCCTATAAAATCATTCTCTCCAAATTACCAATTCTCCAGCAAGATCCCAGCGAAAAAGGTTATGCTATTACCCTTGAGTATGGTCATACATTTGGTCATGGTATTGAATGGTTGGAAAAAATATCTCACGGAGAAGCAGTTTCGTATGGCATGAAAATTGCCTCACATCTTGGCAAAGAACTTGGATTAATTTCACAAAAAGATGTGGAGCGTCATTACTATGTCATTGAAAAGAAACTAGGGTTTAACAATCCTTTCCCTGAAACAATCACAACTGAAAAACTCATGGATGCGATGATTGCAGACAATAAAAAAACAGGAGCAGCCCTGCGCTTTGTTTTATTGGAAGGAATCGGTCAATGTTATAACCCTGAAGGAGATTTTTTAGTGACAGTTGACAAAGAATTAGTAATAAAAGTTGTCGAAGATTTCATTCAGCAGGAGCGTCAGAGAAAGAGTGCTAAGACTTACGCATTTGCTGTATAGAACACAACACAATCTTATTTGGATGTGTAAGCCTTAACTACTCGAATCAAAAGTACCCTAATCATGATGCTGATCTCGGCTCTGGCAAGCTGGGATCGGCTTGGATACATTAGTCAATCATAACAAAGTTTGCACAAATTTAGTTTTTAGCTAGTTGATAATATTAGCTTCAATTGTCAGCAGATACGTAGGCAAGTTTCGACTAAGCTGTTGTGCATCGCAAATAAGCTACCCATTTTAAATGTCTAAAACCTTTGCTCTCTGGGATCGCTTTACTGAAGCAGAGGGTAGTTTTTCTCCTGCTTCCCTCGATCAACCACTCGTAGAGAGATCAAACTATTGAAAACATCAACAAATCGTGATCAACCGCCACAGAAACTCTATCAAGACCAAAATCTTCAAATTGTTATTGCTGTAACTTTAATGGCAGTTTTGGGTTCTAGCAGCATAGGTCCAGTATTACCAACCGTGGCAGAGGACTTTAAAATTTCTCCCGAACGCATTGGATTAGTCATATCAGCCTTTGTTTTACCGATCGCAATCGGTACTCCAGTCTGTGGGGTACTGGCGGATCGCTTTGGGAGGAAACAAATCTTAGTGCCTTCTCTGCTATTGTTTGCGATTGCAGGATCTGCCTGTGCAGTGGCTCCGAATTTTCGCACCCTGCTGGAGATGCGTTTTCTGCAAGGCATCGGTGCAGCCAGCTTAGAATCTCTAGCACTGACTATCATCAGCGATCTTTATACGGGCAAAATGCTGACATCTGCAATGGCATTCAATGGCAGCATGATCGGCATCAGTTTAGCAGTGTATCCCTTAATTAGTGGAGGATTGGCAGCACTAGGATGGCGGTATCCTTTTCTCCTACCTTTGACGGCTATTCCTGTAGCATTTTTGGTGTTATTTTCTCTAAAAATACCCAAGTTGCCAAAGCAAGAAGAGTTTCATCTTAAAGCTTATCTACAAAATATTGGACGCAGTATCAACAATCGTAAAGTGATTGGACTGCTGTTTGCAGTAATAGCCTTATTCATTCTCCTTTTCGGCGCCTACTTCACCTACATTCCCATCTTAGCCAGCAATGTTTTAGGTGCTTCTAATGTGGTAATTGGCATCATTTTGGCAAGTATGGCGCTTTCGCTGGCTTTTGTTTCTTCCCAACTGGGACTATTTGCCCAAAAGCTTTCAGAGCTAACACTGATCAAAGTCTCGTTTATTCTCTATGCACTGGCATTAGTTATTACCCCATCTATACAGAATGTCTGGCTGCTATTCATTCCCAGTTTGCTATTTGGAGCGGCTCATGGCATGGTGTTTCCGGCAACTCAGGCTTTATTGGGTGGATTGGCACCAAAGGAGTATCGAGGGGGATTTATGGCGGTGAATGCCACGTTATTGTCACTGGGACAGGCGTTGGGACCTCTTTTGGCAGGTGTTGCCTTTGGACTGTGGGGAATGCCGGGGGTTTTTTACTCTAGTGCCGTTTTTGCGATCGCTACATTGGTATTGCTCAGTGGGCTTTTTGCTAAAAACCGTAACAAAAGAAAATAAGAAAAAATGCTCTGTGAGAATCTTTTAAGTTTTCGATAGAGCCAAAAATATGTTGATGAAAACAAACTCTACATTGTAATTAAAAGTGAGATTACTATGAAAAGACAAATTGGTGTAACCACATGGATATTTGGTAATCTCAATCTTGTTGATACCGCAGAAATAATTGCTCAAATGGGATTTAATGGAGTGGAATTGTATGTAGATATTGATTCTGTTTCGGTGAAAGATGTCAAAAATATTTTTGCAAACGAAGGTTTAGAAATTTTTTCTCTCACACCTGGAAATGTAGATTTAGCCAGCAGCGATCAAAAAATTAGAAAATTTGCTATTGATTACTACAAAAAGTTAATTGATTACGGCGCTGAACTGGGTCAGCCAGTCATTACCTGTCATGAATACATCCAGAACCAAATGGGAAGTATTTATTCGGGGTCGATTGAGCTTTTAGTAGAATCATGTCGAGAGATTGCTCTTTATGCTTCACAAGCTAATCTCAAATTAGGCTTTGAACCTTTGAATCGTTATTTATGTCGTTTCATTCTCAAAAGTACTGATGTCCTTTCTCTGCTTGCCCAAATTAATACCTCGAATCTGACCATCGTTTTAGACGCTTTTCACATGAATCTTGAAGAAGACGATCCAGTTAAAGCCATAATACGATGCGGAGAGCAACTCAGCGCTTATCAAATAGCTGATTCTAATAGGAAAGGTATCGGGTTTGGACACATTGACTTTGAGCGGCATTTCGCAGCCCTTGATACTATTCAATATACTGGACCAATTGTGTTTGAATGTGCCGCTCCTCGACAAACACCAGGTTCCGATTCAGAAGACAACTTGGATGAACTCAAGTTACATCTCTCAGCTAGCAAAGACTGGCTGACTAATAGAAAACAAGCATTAGTATAACCTGAGTTTGCCAAGCTAAATTTGAGTAATTAAACATTTGTAGAGATGTTATAGGTAACGTCTCTAATAGATAAATACTGGAGAAAATCATGCATCCAATCTATCCCGATTTGAAAAATAAGCACGTTTTGATTACAGGTGGTAGTCAGGGTATTGGAGAAGCTTTAGCTCGAACCTTTGCAGAACAGTCAGCTGAGGTAACTATTTTAGATATAAACTACGACAAGGGGTTATTAATAGCTACAGAATGTGAACAATTAGGATGTAAAGTTAATGTATATTCTGTAGATTTAACTGATACCTCAGCACTAACTGCAACCTTGGCACAGGTTAAAAAAGAAAGACCTGTGGTGAATGTTTTAATTAATAACGCTGGTTATGATCCTAGATATCCCTTATTGGAAATGTCAGAGAACCAGTGGAACGACTTGTTTCAGTTAAATGTGGTGCATTATTTCGTGACTTGCCGTGAACTTTTGCCCGACATGATCGCTGTTGGTGGAGGTAGCATCATTATGACTAGTTCTCATGTAGTGTGGGTTGCTAAACCAGATATGATTGCCTACAACACAACTAAGGCAGCAATTATCGGTATGGTTCGCAGTCTGGCGACGGCAGTGGGGAAACACCATATCCGGGTGAATGCTGTAGCACCAGGTTGGATTATGACCGAAAGACAGATAGATCAATGGGTGACACCAGAAGCCAAACACAAAAATCTACACGAGCAACAATTGATTCCCATCGAACTTACACCAGATGAATTAGTGGGAACTTATCTGTTTCTGGCCTCGGACACCTCCAGAGCAATCACTCGTCAGACATTGGTTGTGGATGGTGGATATGCCCAAAGCTAAGATTTTAGATAGAAATATTTCTTTCAATCTCCCAAAATTGTAATTCACTCTAAAGAGAGATGTAATTTGAGCGCAGCATTCACTAATTCTATCAATTCTGTACTCAAACTACCCATAGCATCTCCTAAAATCCGCTGTTTAGAAATTGTGCGTACTTGCTGGGCTTGAACTTTAGAAACCACATTCCGCAGGTATTTTTTGAATTTTCGGAATTATCTATAACCCAATGATAATAAGGCTTTCAGACAATTACACGCAATTCTATATTAGGGCGATGCCTTCGGCGCGGCGTAGCCATCGCAGCTTTAGGTAGAGCTAGAATCAAGCTTATTGAGAATAATGTCAATAAATTAGTTGGTTTGAGATTAAATTCATTGAATACCGACCTAGATTGCAAAAAGCATGAAGTTGTTATTATGATTGGGTTTTAGCTGTTTTATGAAATTCTTTTTTTGACAAAATAACCTGCTGGGAAAAATATTTTGAGTATATTTACTCATGCTGAATGTGGGCTTTACAGCAATGGCAACAAGTTGTTAATACTTGGCAACAAGCTACAAGACTCATGCAAACTATTCCAGTTTCTAGTATTCATTATCCAGTTGCCCAAAAAAAGATGATTGAATATCAGCATAATTTGCATTATGCTCATAAAAAACACGCTCTTTAGTAAAAAATAATATAAGTACATAGGCAAATAATTTAGAATCCTAGATAAATTATTTGATAAAACCTCTCATTTGTGATAGATCAAAAGTAAGAGGTTATTAAAAAAGCTATTAAGTAGGTGAACGTAAAATAACCAAAATGTGTAACGATATGTAAATCTACCCTTATGCGTTATTGTGGTTGAGTTTCAGCCATTTTACAAAACGGAATATATTTTGATTTTCCTCCGCCCACCTACTTAAGCTGGTTAGAACTATTCAATTTACCAGGAGTAAAAATGATCAAATTCCGTTATTTATTCTTATCTATCGCGGCTTGTGCGATGATTTCCCTGAGTTCTTGTACCAGCGACTCACCCACAGCAGATGTTAAATCAACACCAAGTACAGCCCAAGTTGCCGAAACCAGCGCCCATAGCGGTCATAGTGGTAAAGCTAAAATTAATATCAATAATGCAATTTTATCCCAATTAGATAAATTAGAAGCTACATTAGGAATTCCGGCTTTATCCAACAAAATCCAAGCTAATCGTCCCTACGCTAATCCAACGGATTTGGTCAGTAAAAAAGTGATTACTCAACCACAGTTTGACCAAATTAAAGACATGGTGACAGTTGAGGAAGTGGTACTTACAGGTGAAGCTAAAGATATTGACTACATGACCAAATTGGGGTTAATGAAAGGACATCTTTTAGTAGCCAAAGAACTACTAGATCAAAATCAACCCAAACAAGCTCAACCCCATATTGGACATCCAGTAGAAGAGATTTATATTGATATTGAAGAACAATTAGATGAGCGCAAAGTTAAAGAATTTAAAAGTAATTTGGTCAGTTTAACCGATTTAGTTAAATCTAATCCCAAGGATGCCAAAATAAAAACTAACTTTACCACTTCCGTGCAAGCTGTGGATAGTGCGATCGCCGCTTTACCAACCGAAGAACGTAGGAAACCCGAATTTGTTCTCCAAGTTATCAACGGTTTACTAGATGCTGCTAACTCAGAATATGGCGCAGCAATTGCCAACGGCAAAATTACCGCCCCCATTGAGTATCAAGATTCTCGTGGCTTTATAGTCTACTCTCAAGAACTATATAAAGGTATTTCTAGCCAAATGACTCAAGAACATCCTGAGTCGCACAAAGCCATAGATACAGCTTTTATGGAATTGGTGAAAGTTTGGCGTACTGCTATCCCTCCAGTCCAAGCAGTCAGCACTCCAGAAGATGTTACCAAGCTAGTAAAAATCATCGAGGAAAATACCCAAAAAGTGCGAACAAAAACCAGCACTAAAGCACAAAATTAGTATTTTCACACCATTGGAAGTCCAGAATAAGACGTTTAAAATGGTGAATAAGAGAGAAAATAGTTAAAAACCAAAAGTGAAACCAGTTTGGGGTTTTAAAACCTGAAAAAAGTATAACTGCTCACTAATAATTGGTATCTAAAAACTCTCCTCATGTAACTTTGCTCAACTTAACAACTAATGCAAGAACTCGACCACCAAAAGACCATTGATATTCTCAACTCCATCATGGAATTTGAACTAGCAGGGGTAGTTCGTTACACCCATTATTCCTTAATGGTGACAGGTCCTAATCGTATCCCCATTGTGGCATTCTTCAAAGCACAAGCCGCAGAATCTTTACTTCATGCTCAACAAGTAGGAGAAATTCTCACAGGCTTAGAAGGGCATCCTACGTTGAGAATTGCTCCAATGGAAGAAACTTTCAAGCATAATGTTAAGGACATATTACAAGAAAGTTTATCCCATGAAAAGAAAGCTTTGGATATGTACAAAACTCTTCTAGAAACCGTCAATAATGCCAGTATCTATTTAGAAGAATTTACTCGTGGTATGATCGGACAAGAAGAGATGCACAATCTCGAACTCAAGAAAATGTTACGCGATTTCAGCTAATAAAGCAGGAGTCAGGAGTCAGGAGTCAGAAGTTAGACCTTAGACGTTAGACGTTATAAATCACGAGAAGCAAAATCTACAACTAACAACTAAGAGGGTGTTTGAAAAGTTATGGTTGATGTATCAAATATTTTTTACCCCTCCCTAACCCTCCCCTTTACAAGGGGAGGGAACTGGATTTTTATTGTTTCCCCCCTTTACAAGGGGAAAGGGGGGGTAGCAATGTGATGAAAATTACGGAATACCACTTTTAAAACATCCTCTAACAACTGACAACTGACAACTGACAACTAACAACTGACAACTGACAACTGACAACTGACAACTAACAACTGACTAATAAAATGAATTTTAGTACCGCTCTACCTACTTTTGTAATTACCCTCAGAGAAGGTGTGGAAGCCGCTCTAGTTGTGGGTATTGTCCTCGCATTATTAAAAAAAGCCAAACAATCTCGATTGAACCCTTGGGTTTATGCTGGTGTTATTGTTGGTATTATAGTTAGTGGCTTAATCGGTATTTTATTTACGGGGATCATTAAATTCTTAGGATCTATTAATCCTCAATATACCTCCGTTGTTGAGCCAACATTAGAAGGTATATTTAGTGTTTTAGCTATAGTTATGCTCAGTTGGATGCTTATCTGGATGACAAAACAAGCCAGATTTATGAAAGCACAAGTTGAGGGAGCAGTCACAGACGCATTAGGCAAAAACTCAAATGCTGCTTGGGGAGTTTTTAGTTTAATTTTAGTCGCTATTGTCCGCGAGGGATTTGAAACTGTTTTATTTGTTGCAGCCAATTTTCAACAAGGTTTATTACCAACTTTAGGCGCACTGGGTGGTTTAGCAACAGCCGCAGCTATTGGGGTTCTATTATTTAAATGGGGTGTGAAAATTAATATCCGCCAATTTTTCCAAATCATGGGCGTTTTATTAATATTAATTGTTTCTGGCTTAGTAGTCTCCGGGTTACAACACTTTGATGAAGCTATAGCCAATCTGTCCCTGAGTAGTCGTTCTTCAGAAAATCTTTGTTTCTATTATGAACACTTTACCAGAATTCATTCTTGCATCTTAGGTCCAATAGTTTGGAATACCGAAAAAATCTTATCTGATGAACAATTCCCCGGTATCATTCTCAAATCATTATTTGGTTATAGGGACAAAATATATATTGTTCAAGCTGTAGGATATTTAGTATTTCTTACCAGTATTGGTGGACTATATTTCCGCAGCATTACAGGTGGAAATAATCAATCTAGCAAAAACAGCAAAAATAAAGTTATGACTAGTACCGCCAGCAGGAATTAAAAATAAAAGACTGATAATCAGGGAACAGGGAAGAATTTGACCCTGTTCTCTGTTTCCTATATCTTGCATTTTACTCCGAAATATGAAAAGTCGAACTAATTATAGGCGCTGACATTTCTGAAATAGGTGAGACTACCTTGGGACGTATTGGAGTAGTATTACTCAATACGGCGATAAGTTGCAATAAAAATGTAATAAAGGCTGCTTGTATAAGTTTTTCTAGCATAATAACCCTCTTTTTATTTATATGGATGGGACTCCATAGGAAATTGTTATTCTCAATGCACTTTGTGTTATTGGTTTATCGAATTCGGTGAATATAACTTGAGAATATCGCAGAAATCTATTAAAGAATGTGATCTAGATCTCTCTTTATATGTACCTAACAACTGAGACGGTTATTTTTCAAAAAAGTGTCTTGTAACTACAAATTTATTTTTAAATTTACGGAAATAGACAATTCCAATACTCCAGGTACTCAATTACTGGAAACCGTATAAATACTGATATTTGCGTAAGATATATTTCTTCATAAAAAATCCTATCTGTTCTCTTTACCCAGTTTCTTTGAATGTTAATTGGCAATTTCAACACAATTAGCCTTTGTCACCGATAGAATAAATGAAAAATAGCTAAAAACACGCTAAATGATTCCTATCGTTATTGAACAATCGGGTCGAGGCGAACGTGCCTTTGATATCTATTCACGGCTGTTGCGTGAGCGGATTATTTTTTTGGGAGAACAGGTTGATAGCAATCTGGCCAACTTGATTGTTGCCCAACTGTTGTTTTTAGATTCTGAGGATGCGGAGAAGGACATATATATGTACATTAATTCTCCTGGTGGTTCAGTAACAGCGGGCATGGGTATTTTTGATACAATGAAGCATATCCGCCCCGATGTCTGTACAATTTGTACTGGATTAGCCGCAAGTATGGGAGCTTTTCTCCTTAGCGCGGGTACAAAGGGTAAGCGGATGAGTTTACCCCATTCACGGATTATGATTCACCAACCTCTCGGTGGCGCACAAGGACAGGCGACTGATATAGCAATTCAAGCCCGCGAAATTTTGTATCACAAGCAGCGGCTGAATGAATATCTTGCTGAACATACTGGGCAACCTTTTGAGCGAATTTCTGAAGATACAGAACGTGATTTCTTCATGTCTCCTGCTGAAGCTAGGGACTATGGATTGATTGACCAAGTAATTGACCGTCATGCTGCTGGTAGTCGTCCTGTAGCTTTAGTTTAGTCATTGGTCATTAGTCATTGGTCATTGGTCATTGGTCATTGGTCATTGGTCATTGGTCATTGGTCATTGGTCATTGGTCATTGGTCATTGGTCATTGGATAACTTCCTCCTAACTCCTGACTTCTGACTCCTGACTCCTGACTCCTGACTCCGAACTCCGAACTCCGAACTCAGGTGACTCCTGATGCTAAAATCCCGCAATGGGGTCTGGTTGGGATTTGAGGTAAGTGAGAAAATTTCGTAGTTCTTCTTCACTTAGGAGAGAACGTCCTCGTTTGCTGTAGGTTTTGACTAGATAATCTTTTCCTTGTTCTGGTGTCCAGCCTAATCGCTCGATTTCTACGTCTGTTTGGGCAATAACATCAGATAAGTTGACTGGTTCATTGCGTCTTTTGTTTTTACCAATGGCTGACTGGACACCAGTATCTTCGTAAGGTGTGTAACTCCGAGGGGTGAACGGTGTAACATTACTCGGAGGGACTTCTGCTAAGGGTCGAGATTCTGGTTCTTGATGTGGGAATATTTCTGGTTTTGTAACTTGAGTATCAATTTGCTCTTCTAGAAAGGGTGGTGTATATATTGCAGTGTTGGTGTTGCTGACCGGAGGAAGGGGTGGCGATTCCTGTAGAGCAGGTTTGATTGGTGGTGGAGTTACTGATGGTGAAGCTGATTTTGTGGCTTCTACTGGGAGGTTTTTGATGCCTAGAACTGTGAATGCTCTATCTCTAGCTTGGTCTTCTGCTGCTTCTACTGTTTCTGCTCCTGCCATACCCGTTGCCTTGGTGATGCCTTCGAGTTGTATACTGACACGGACGATATATTTCCCTTGAAAAATTTCTATTAGTTCTGAGATAATACTGCCGTTGGGGTACAAGTTCTGGAATTGTGCCAACATAATGCTTTCAACCATTTTTATCTAAATTTTCCTAATAACGTCAGTTCTTAATTAGGGAACAGGGAACAGGGAACAGGGAACAGGGAATGAGTCAAGAATTTTTCTCCATTACCAATTACCAATTATACTCAACACGGCTTAATAATTTGATTCTGTGGGTAGGGGTAAAGCAAAAGCTTATTGGTGTCAACTTAACGTAAAACATCTATCCCGCAAAGAACTCAAGTCGTCTCGTTCCCAGTCTCTGACTGGGAATGAATTCTAGAAGGCTCTGCCTTCAATGATATTAGAGGCAGAGCCTCATCAACTGCATTCCTAGTCAGAGACTAGGAACGAGATGTGGTAGGGATTTGAGCTTAAGTTGACACCAATGAAGCTCTTGCTTTACCCCTACAAATCTAGGTTTTTCGTAATTTTGTAAAAGTCCATGTCTCAACCGTGTTTAGCATACCAATTACCAATCCCCTAGACAAAACCCTATATTTCAATATAAAGTCTTACTGAGAACTAAGCACTCACAATTTTAAATATGTTCTGATACTAGCAGTTGTTCAACACAAATTGTTGTCTATCTTTAAAATGCTATACTAATTACCCAATTAGATATCTAGAAGTATTTTTAAAGAAGTGCGCTCTAAATCTACAATGATAAAGATAAGGTTTGCCCTCGTTGCCTGTGTTTTACTGCTTACCTGATTGTTACCAATCCTACATAAGCGAGAATTGGATTTTTCAGCGGTTTCTGCCAGTGAAGACATGGCTAACGCCACGCTATGTTATCAGATGCTAATGGCGTGAGATTACCTTATATCTAAACCATCAAACACCTATGCTTAAACCAGTTTGTAGTTTGTGGGTGGTATAGAGAGTTCTTCAAACCAAGTCTCTCACTCATCCATGATCTAATTACTTAGTGTTTAATTATTGAGTATCAGGAGTGCATGGTGAAGATTGTTTAGATCAGGTCAAGGGTCACGCAAGCAAACTCTGAGATTGTCGTGCAGTGAGAAGTCACTCGATTTTGGATTGACGATTTTGGACTTCGACTTCGCTCAGTCGAACGATTTTGGATTGACTCCACCAAACAAGTGTAGAAGCTCGAAAACTTTGGATTTGGGATTTACGTTAGCGAAGCGTACGCAGCGCAGCGAGTATTTTTCCGTCCTGAAAGACGGAAACCCATACTAAATTTTTTTAATCTAAAATCTAAAATCTAAAATCTAAAATTTCCGGTCAACGCAGGGGCTTTCTTTGACAATGACTATGGCTAATGCCGCGCTGCGCTATGAGCGGACTTGCCTTTTCTACGAAACACTACGCAAGGGCGAAATTCGTACGGCAGCAAGTGTCTGTAGACCGTGAGGGGATACAGTAAAGGCCGGACTCGACAACAAATGATGTTTTGACCAAAGGTCGGTTCACTGCATGGAATTTTCAATCGCTACACTTCTTGCCAATTTTACAGATGATAAATTGGTGGCTCGTAAAGTCCTAGAAAAGAAACTGGGTTGTGAGGATGAAGAAAGTCTAGAAAAACTCCAGATTACTTTGGATGTGTTGGAAAAAATTGGGCTTTTGGTGAAGGAACGGGGAAAATATCGCCGCGTTACGGAAGAGGGATTGATTGAGGCGAAACTACGTTGTTCTAGTAAGGGCTTTTGTTTTGCGATTCAAGATAGCGAAGGCTCAGAGGATATTTACATCCGCGAAAGTCATTTGAGTAATGCCTGGAATGGCGATCGCGTTTTGGTTAGAGTCCTTAAGGAAGGTAGTCGCCGGCGATCGCCTGAAGGTGAGGTGAAGTTGATTATGGAGCGGTCTAATCATACTTTACTCGCCAGAATTAAGCAGGTGGAGGAAGGGTTTCGGGCTGTTCCTTTGGATGACAGATTGCTGTTTGAACTGAAACTACAACTCAACAGTATGAAGTTGGAAGAGGCTATTGACCATTTAGCTCACGTAGAAATTCTCCGCTATCCGTTGGCACAATACCCTCCCTTGGGTCGAGTGGTACAAATTCTGGGTAGTGATGCTGAAGCGGCAGCGGATATAGATTTGGTCACTTGTAAACATGATTTATCCCGAACTTTTCCCGATTCGATCCTCGATGCGGCGGCGAAGTTACCCAAGAGACTCCTGAAAGCAGACCTGAAAAATCGTCTGGATTTACGTGATGTTTTTACCTTCACTATTAAGAGTACCAACGGTGATGAGTCGGTGGTAGAAAATGCCTTTAGTGTCGAAAAAATTAGTGCTGACAATTGGCGATTAATTTTTCACATTACGGATGTTTCCCACTATATTCAAGCGGATGAAGCTTTGGACAGGGAAGCACTCAAGCGTGGTAAGTCAGTGCATCTAGGAGAGTTATTATTGCCGATGTTACCAGCAGCGGTGACAGAACGGTGTTCTTTAGTCCCTGGGAGCGATCGCTTGGCTCTTTCCTTGATCATCACCATTAACCCTCAATCAGGAGAAGTGGAGGAGTGGGAAATTCAACCTAGTGTGATTAATGTAGATGTAGCCGTTAGTCAAGGGGAGACAGAAAGCATTCTCGCTGGTGAAAGCACCAAAGTGGCAGCCGCAGTCCAGGAGAAATTGCCAGATTTGCAGACTTTAGCTAATGCTATTAAACAGGTACGTCTACAGCGCGGTAGTTTACAGTTGAATCTCCCACCTAGTCATAACCCCTATTATGATGAGGGATCAATGGGATCTGTGGTACTGAATGACTTACCTGGGCGATCGCTGATTACAGAGTTGGTAATATTAGTGAATCAACTCATGGCTGATCACCTCAGTGCCTTGGGGATTCCTAGTTTATGGCGAGTTCAAGGCACACCTGATCCCGAAGATGTTCAGGAAATGCTCAAACTAGCTGTTAATTTAGGTGTGGAATTGGGACTAGATCCAGAATTGGAAATCCAACCCCTAGATTATCAACACTTGACCGGTGCTTTTGCCGATTCCCCCTCGGAACAAGTTCTCACCTATTTATTACAAGATACCCTCAAGCCTTCCGTCTACAGCACCACCAAAGGTTCTCATTTTGGACTGGCTTTATCCCAATATGTCCACATCACCGCCCCCTTACGTCGTTATCCAGACATCTTCTTACAACGGGCGTATCATCACTTAATAGAACATGGGCGCGATCGCCGGAATACCCGCGTCAAAGATCGGATTAACCTGCGCCATTCCAATTGTCACGAAGAAATTAATTGGAACGTTCTCCCCCCAGAACTCCACCAAGAAATCCAAAGTGACTTAGCCAGAGTCATTGTGCAAATTAATGACCGGGAAAAAGAAGTCCAAGAAGCTGAAGCAGATTTAGCCGGACTCCAAAAAGCTTCCTTAATGAAACAACGCATTGGCGAAGTCTTTCCCGGCGTAATTACCGGAGTTCAATCCTACGGCTTCTTTGTCGAAATTGAAGTCCCAGTAGAATCGCCCACAGAAACCAATCTCGCTAATACCTTACGGGTAGAAGGACTGGTTCACGTCAGTTCCCTCAAAGACGATTGGTACGAATATCGAGCCAGACAACAGGCTTTATTTGGGCGGAAAAATCGAGCTTCCTACCGATTAGGTGATAGCTGTATGGTACAAGTCAAAAGTGTTGATTACTACCGTCAACAAATTGATCTTGTCACCGTTGGTGCTGATGGTTTACCAAAAAGTATGGGCGCAAATGGTAACAATGAAGATGAAGATACAGGAGACATTTATTCACCCAATAAAACCGACCCTTTTGATCAAGAACCCTATGATGAGGAATAGTCAGTTGTTCTTTGTCAGTTGTCAGTTGTCCATTGCTCTTAAATACTGATCACTGACCACCGACCACTGACCACTGACTAATGACCACTGACTAATGACTAATGACCAATAACACAAAACCTTTAATCCTGGGCGTAACAGGTGCATCCGGTCTGATTTACGCTGTTCGCGCCCTCAAATTTCTCTTGGCAGCAGAATATCAGATTGAACTGGTAGCCTCTAAATCAACTTACATAGTTTGGCAAGCAGAACAGGAAATCCGAATGCCAGCAGAACCAGATAAACAAGAGCAATTTTGGCGACAACAAGCCGGAGTTCCCGAACAGGGGAAACTTCGGTGTCATCCTTGGAGTGATGTTGGTGCTGGTATTGCCAGCGGTTCTTTCAGAACTTTGGGGATGGTCATTATGCCTTGTAGTATGAGTACAGTTGCCAAACTGGCTGGGGGACTCAGTTCTGATTTACTAGAACGAGCCGCAGATGTCCAAATTAAAGAAGGACGTAAACTGGTAATTGTCCCCAGAGAAACTCCTTTTAGCTTAATTCACCTGCGGAACTTAACGACCTTAGCGGAAACTGGCGTGAGAATAGTACCTGCTATTCCTGCTTGGTATCACAACCCTCAAACCATTGAGGATTTAGTTGATTTTGTGGTTGCTCGCGCCCTAGATCAACTAGATATTGATTGTGTACCGATTCAGCGTTGGCAAGGTCATCTATAGCAATCAAAAATTAATCATTAAAAATGGAAAGACTAAATTTTTAATTTTTAATTCTATTTAAGTAGATGAACCGAAAAATTTAAAGGTATGTGAAGAAAATTCAGAGGGAACAGGGAACGGGCAACAGGGAACAGGGAAAACTCATGTTTAAAAACATGAGATTGAAATAATGACACTGTTTTTTTTCGTGCTACGCATCTTTTAAAAACATCTTTTTTCTTGACTGAGCTTTAAACTCAGAACTAAAGTTTCCTGTTCCCTGTTCCCTGTTCCCTGTTCCCTGTTCCCTTTCTTTGTAAAATCGCCCAAAACTCTCTTCCTGTTCCCTGTTCCCTGTTCTCTGTTCCCTTGCCCCAACGACAATTTTTAACGCCAACCTACTTAACTCGTTTGTGGCAATAGCTATTTTCATCTGTTTTCCCCTGGTGTATTCTCAAATTTTGCTGCAATTTTGAATTCGTTATGGCTGTAATTCGCTTAATTATCTTGGTGACGGCAATGCTGGGACTAATAATAATATTAGTTCAAAATTTGTCGCCCTCACTTCCACTAATATTTTTGGGAATGCGAACTCAAGCATTACCATTAGCATTGTGGATTTTATTGAGCATAACTGCTGGTATTTTTACATCTTTAATAATTACTAAATTATTAAAATTTACCACTGATTTAAATTTACAAGCACAACAACCTATCCCTAAATCAATTCCGACTTCACCCCGTGTCAGAGAAAATACGCCTCCTCCTAAAAGTCCGTCACCGACCGTTACTCAAGCTGATGATGAATTTGATGATTGGGACACAAATCGGAATCAAGATGATTGGGATGGTAGCGAAACTTCAGAATCAGCACAAGCAACTTCTACAAGTCCACAAACTTCTAATTCCCGCGCCAGTTCTGTTTATTCCTATAGTTCTCAATCCCCGAAAAATACTGCTGTAGGTAAAACTGAATCAGTTTATGATGCTGATTATCGGGTAATTATTCCTCCTTATCAAGAATCAGGGAAAAATCAGGTAACGGATGATGATGACTGGGATTTTTTTGAAGATGATGATTTTGAGGATGATGAAGAAAATAAACCACAAAAACGCTAATCTAAGCTTAAATCATAAATAGTAATTTTAATTTTACAGGAGAAAAATACTGATGATTGATATCTTAAAAGGAGTTAACCTCTACTTAATTGGCATGATGGGTGTTGGTAAAACAACAGTAGGAAAGTTACTAGCAGAGGAAATTGGTTATAGATTTGTAGATACAGACGAAGTGATAGTCAAAGCCGCGGGTAAATCTATCAACGAAATATTTACCGAAAATGGTGAACCAGAGTTTCGTAAGTTGGAGGGTGATGTCTTAGCTCAAGTTTGTGCCTATACTAAATTGGTTGTAGCTACTGGTGGGGGTGTTGTCATGCAGCAACAGAATTGGAGTTACCTCCATCATGGTTTGATAATTTGGTTAGATGCACCAATACAAATAATCTTACAGCGATTGGCGGCAGACAATACCAGACCACTTTTACAAGATGCTGATATGGAAAGTAAATTGCGATCGCTTTTGGAACAACGTCAGCCAATGTACTCCCAAGCTGATTTACATATTACTATTAGCGCGACCGAAACACCAGAAGAAATTGCCACACGCATCCTAGCCACAATTCCCAGTATTCTCAAACAGCAATAATTCTTTCTACACCCATTTATAACCCACTTGAATATCAGATCCCCGACTTCTTAGAGAAGTCGGGGATCTGACTCTTGCAATGTATACCTACGGCACGCTACGCTATCACAAATCAAATAAGTAGGTGAGTGTTGAAAATTGTCGTTATGGCAAGGCAAAAGGCAAGAGGCAAGAGGCAAGAGTGAAAAGGGTTTGGGCGATTTTACATTTCTTTACACAGTTTGGTTTTATTGTGTTCACCTACTTACTTATATTATATCTATAAAAAGGAATAGAAAGCAGTTAATTTCTTGTCAAAAGCAAGATGCAGAATTTCCACATCAGGAGTTGAATTGAATCTAGATTCTATCATTATCCTCGACGGGGATGAAATCTATGACTATATTTTCTCTTGATGAACTCAAAAATTTAGTCCAAAATCCTGAGTATCCATGCGTTTCTCTGTATCTACCTATGGAAAAACTAGGCGGAGAAACACGACAAAATCCAATTCGGTTTAAAAATTTAATTCGAGAAGCTGAAAATCGCTTAGATGACATAGGGTTACGCCATGCTGAAACTATAAATTTGCTCAAGCCAGCAATGGAATTAGACAATACTGATTTTTGGGAAATTCAAAATCAGGGATTAGTAATTTTTATTTCCCCAAATCTATTTCGTTACTATTGTTTACCTATTTCCTTTCCCAAATTAGTGGTTGTGGGCAAAAATTTCCACATTAAACCCTTACTAAATTTGATTAATAATGATGGACAATTCTACATTTTGGCTTTAAGTCAAAAGAATGTTCAGTTTTACTCAGGAACGCGCTACCAACTCCATGAGGTAGAAGTAGAAAATATGCCTCGTAATTTGGAAGAAACTCTTTTAGAAGATGAATTTCAAAAAGGTGTACAGCATAGAGTTGGTATAGCTAGAGGTGCGACTTCCGCCGCTCAACAGCCTGGTTCTGTCCATGGACAAGGTAGTCCAGATCGAGAGAAACATGAAGAAGATATTTTACAATTTTGTTATGCTGTTGATAGTGCATTACATGAAAAATTACGAGGTAAAAAATCACCTTTAATATTAGCAGGTGTGGAGTATTTATTACCAATTTACCAACAGGCTAATACTTATCAATATTTAGTAGAAACAGGTATTACTGGCAATGTAGAACTTCTCAAAACCCAAGAATTAAATCAGGCAGCTTGGGAAATTGTTGCCCCTTTATTTCAACAAGAATATGAAGATCTAATGGCTGTTTATCTGCAACTAGCTGGGGAAGAAAGTAACAAAATTGCCAATGATATCAAAACAATTGTTCCCGCTGCATATTATCAAAGAGTTGATACTTTATTTGTGCCTGAAAAAGAATATATATGGGGTAAATTTGATTTACCAACTGCTACGGTTGAGTTACATCCAGAACCGGCACCAGAGGATGAAGATATGTTAGATTTTGCCGTGATTCACACCATGTTAAATGGTGGTAAAGTATATAGTCTAGAGCCAGAAGCAATGCCTAGTGGAGTCAAAGTGGCGGCTATTTGCCGATATTAATTTTTTGAGTCGTTAAGTTGTCGCCGTGCTGCTGCTAAAATTAATCTTTGTTCAGCACGAGCGATCGCTTGATAAGTCCTTTCCACCGCTTCCGGTTCTACAGAAATAGAACTAATCCCCCATTCTATTAATTTATCAATCATTTCTGGATAAAGCACCGGGGCTTGACCACAAATAGAACAGGGAATACCTCCAGCTTGAGACATTTTAATTAATTGAGATATTGCCCCCATTACTGCTGGATGACTTTCATCAAGATATTTCGAGCCTATTCCTGGTTTTCCCTGTTCTCGATCTATTCCTAACAATAATTGTGTTAAATCATTTGTGCCAATGGAAATACCCATCACACCAGCTTTAATATATTCAGGTAATAGAAATAATACACTAGGAACTTCTGCCATCATCCATAATTGAAACTGGGATATTTGCATTAACCCAGCTTGTTCAACCTTGTGACGACAAAATACAAATTCTTCAACACTGCGGACAAAAGGTAATAGCAAATTAATATTTCTATAGCCAGATGCTTGAACTATCGCTAAAGCTTGTAATTCTAATTCAAAAACAGCCGGATTTTGTATATAGCTGAAAATACCCCGATCACTGATAGTTGATGACTTTGATAATGGGGGATCTGTACTCAATGATTGCAAATCATGAGGTAGCCAATCTAAAGACCGATAAAAAATCGGTCTGGGTGAAAAAGCACGGGCAAACTGCATAATTTGTTTAGATAATAACTCCAATAATTCCGCTTTTTTTCCGGCTTTCAACCATTCTTGAGGATGTTTTTTCTCCAGAATATTTAACATCATTAATTCTGAACGCAATAATCCCACCCCATCCACAGGTAAACTTTTTACTTGTTTAATTAATCGTTCTTGACTCAGATTTATGAGTAACTTAGTCGCAATTATGGGTAAATTTATTGGCTGGTAACTGACAATTTTTTCCTCTTTAATTAATCCTTCTATCTCCTCACTAGGAAAATTTTCCTCATCTCCGGTGAGCCGATATACTTCTCCCTTATCACCATCTATTAATAATTTTTCACCTGCTTGTAAAATAGTTGTTGCACCAGTGGCACTCACCACCGCAGGAATACCCAACTCTCTGGCTAAAATCGCCCCATGACTAGTTAATCCCCCTTGTTCTGTAATAATCCCCGCAACGCCTTGTAGTAAGGGCAAACAATCAGGAGTAATCATTGGGGCGATGAGAATTACGCCTTGAGGAACTTGGGTTGCTTTTTGTGATGAACTAAAAATATGGGCATTAGCAATAATTCTCCCTCTGGCTGCCCCAACGCCTTGAATAAATTGCACACTCTTATTTACAGATTGGGGAACAGTGACTTCTGTAATATAGAGTTTTGTGGCTAAAGATTCTTTGGCAACTGTCCATTTCATAGTTAAAGTTGCACCTAATTCACTGACTATTTGATTGCCTACAGTAATTAATTCTTGCAAAAATTCTTCTGGCAAAGCATATTCTTGTTGTTGAGATTCTTCTAAAATATAAGCTAATAAAAAATCAGTATCTAATGTTGGTTGCAGTTGTTCATCTGTAAAAGCATTACCATGATTAAGACGATACGCCAACATCTTATTACCCAATTGTCTTTCTACCACTGCGCCGGTTTTTGGTTCTATGTAGTAAACATCTGGTAATACTTCACCGTTGGTAATGGCTAGTCCTAAACCCCAAGTAGCTTCAATATCCCATGCCGATGATTTAGTATTGATTACACCAGAAGCGATCGCATTGTCAACTGGTTGCACTAACACCCCTAAATTAATGCTAGGCAAACTAATCCCCGCACTGTGCCAATATAGTAAACTTCTCGCCCGGAATAACTGACTCCAAAGCAGCTTTAAAGCTTCACCTATTTCCTCTTCTTCACAAGGACAAAATACTGGTTCTAATAACCCAGATACATTTTTCATTTCTTGGTTATTTGATATTGCCAAACTGGGACGCAAAATTAAACTGCTTCTTTGCCATTGTCGCGCAGCTTGAAAAATTGTCCTCACCCAATGAGGTGGCACAGTCGCTGAGATAATTTCCTGACGTAAGCGTCCGGCTACCTGTTGCAGTTGTCGCCAATTATGTACATCTAAATGTAGAGAAGAATAGGGTAAATCAGCAATTAACGACTCTGAACTGTTGAGAGTTTCTAGAAACTGCCGTAAAACATCCGCTTCTACCACAAAACCAGGCAGAACAGGATAGCCCTGCTGTTTAATCTTACTTAAATAAAACGCCTGAACGCCAACCTTGGGGCGGTCTTGTAGTTTAATTTGGTCAAGCCAATAGAGTTTATCCACTCAATTTATTAAATAATATTTATTACATACTTTTTGTTACTATATTACCAATTAGTCCGAACAATTGCCCCGATTTCATTTATTAAATTATTTACCACCGAAAAAAATTGATCAATCCTTATTATATTGCCAGTAGTGACTGGCTAAACACCGGTCTTCGTCTGTGTTTCGCCTTGTTTATTGGGGCTATAATTGGCTTAGAACGACAACTAAAAAACAAACCGGCAGGTTTAAGAACCCATATGTTAGTAAGTTTGGGTTCAGCCGTATTTACTCTCATCACTATCCAAACAGGTGGTACACAACTTAGTGCTGATTCTATTAGTCGCGTAGTTCAAGGTATTGCGGCTGGAGTCGGTTTTTTGGGGGCTGGGGAAATTTTGCGTGAATCTTCCCAAACATCAAAATCACCGGAAATTCACGGATTAACTTCTGCTGCTGCAATTTGGGTATCCGCTGCTTTGGGAATTGCTGCTGGGTGCGGTTTATGGCAATTAGGATTAATGGGTGCTATTTTAACTGTAATTATTCTACACATTTTTAAAAGACTAGAAAAATTTAATTAAGTAGGTGAACAGAAAAATTTATATGACATTAATTGCCTTTTTCACCCAGATTAGGACAGCTGATAATTAACAATTGTACCCCACCATCAGCTGTATTAATAGCCAATACAGGAGGGCGCTGATCAAATTTAGCTTCTGAAGGCATAGATGGAAACACATAAACCCAACCATTACTTTCAATTAATAGCCGCCAAACAGTAGATTGATCTGTATCATCATTTATTCCCTTAAAAGTCTGGTTGAACTGTTCTAAGCTGTTACGCAGCTAAATTTGACAACCATAATTTACTTGAACTTTGTGGTGCGGGCATCTTGCCCGCTAGAATTATACAAACTAAATACACAACAGCTTACATCCCCAAAAATACGAGATTCTTTCAGGGAGGGATTTGTGAATAGATTATCTAAATTACGTCCCAAAGGAAGTTTATCTTTAGCACTAACAAGACTAACTATAGGTCTTGTAGAAGTATTATTAATCTTTCATTAATAATTTGGTGACGGGAGATAACTACTTCATATACAGCACTTCCCGGTGTTATGAGGTACATATCTAGCGGGCAAGATGCCCGCACCACAAGAGTTTCATGATTCAACTTTGTACCTCATCAGAGTGGAAAACGCTGTATAACCCACATTCCGCACCATTAACTGTCACAATCGGTTATTACGGAATTTACTTCACATATCCAAAATCATCTTGAAGCTACCCTGACGCGCTATGTTTTTTTGTTATGGTTTTGGACGTTAATTAAAATCTAAGAATAGTATTTTTTCTCTAAAGCATATTTAAACGGTGACTCAATTTAATTTATCTTTTACTTAATAAAATACGCCGTACTGATTATTACTATCTTCTATGGTTTTTTCGGTTTATATCAGTTTTCAAATAGCTTGTTTAAGTTGTTCTGAATTATTATTTTCATCTTATAATTAGATTTTAATCTCTTTGTTTTTTTGTCTATGAAGAATGCAACAGTTAAAGAAGCAAGAGCATATCTTCTCGAATTAATAGAGTCAGTGTTAGAGGGTGAAGATGTGGTCATTAGTCGAGAGGGTAAACCGTTGGTGCGTTTGATCCGCTATGAAGCGGAACCTGAGCCGCGGACTCCTGGGGCTTGGGAAGGGCGCGTTTGGATGGCTGATGATTTTGATGATGAGTCAGAGGAGATTAACGCTATGTTTTATGGAAAAGGTTAATGGGGTTTTTATTAGATACCCATGTTTTATTGTGGTGGTTAGCAAATGACCCAAAGTTGTCGGCAGATGTGCGAGAAATTATTAGAAATCCAGTCAATGATAGTTTTGTCAGCGCAGCAACAATATGGGAAATAGCGATTAAAACTTCGTTAGGAAAGTTGAAGCAACCCGATGATTTGTTGGCGGTGCTTCGGGATAATCGGTTTCAAGTTTTGGATATTTCGGCAGAGCATTGTTTGAATGTGGGTAGTTTGCCTTGGCATCATAAAGACCCGTTTGATAGGATGTTAATTTCTCAAGCTTTGGTGGAAGGTTTAACAATAATTACGGTAGACCAAAAGTTTAAATTTTATGATGTGCCATTATTTTCTGACGATTTCGGGTAGTTGAAAATCTCCAATGTTTGCAAAGTGTTTTTCTATTAGAGACTTCCAAGAAATAAATTATCCCAAGAAACGAACCACAGAGGCACAGAGTACACAGAGAGAGAATTTTTGCATCAGTTTTGGGACATTTTTTTATTTGGAAGTCTCTTATAAGAATAATTTCTATTTAGCTTCAAAAAATTCTGGAGAGCAAGGGGGGTATAGCCTTAGCGCGGTTGGGGTGTATTTATTGAGATTGGGAATTGCTATAAAATTGGTATTAGTTGTCAATTTTTCCCGCACTTACATATAAAACCTGGGAAGATTTCAACCATTGGGAGTCAAAAGCGCTCAAATGAGTGGTAGTAATTAAGGTTTGAAAGCGGTCTTGAATAGCATCAAGTAATTGATTTTGGCGAGATGGATCTAATTCGGCTAAAACATCATCTAATAATAATAAGGGTGGTTCATTAATAACTTCTTCAATTAATTGTAATTCTGCTAATTTCAAAGCTAAAACTAATGTTCTTTGTTGACCTTGAGAACCATATTGACGGGCAGGAGTTTGATTAATAATTAATTCTATTTCATCGCGGTGGGGTCCAACTAACGTTATCCCTCGATGTGATTCTGCAACTGCTCTTTGTTGAAGTTTAGTAAAAAAGGCTGCTTGTAATTCTTGAGGAGAGGTTTTTTCTAAGGGAATATTAGCAGCATAATTGATTTGCAGAATTTCGGATGCTCCACTAATACTAGCGTGCCATGCAGAAGCTATAGGAGCTAGTCGTTGAATAGCTCTATTTCTTCTCATAATCACCCTTGTACCAGCAGTTACTAATTGTGCATCCCAGATAGCTAATTCTGATTGTAGAGATTTTTCTGGTGTATTTAGATAAAGTTTTAAAAAGGCATTGCGTTGGCGTAAAACTTGGTGATATTGGTGCAAAATGTGAGCATAAACTGGTTCTAATTGAATTAAGAGTGTATCTAGCCAGTTGCGACGAATTTCAGGACTACCACGCACCAATTCTAAATCTAAACTAGAAAACTCTACTGCGTTGAGAACACCGAGAAAGTCCATTTGTCTGGGGACTATTTGCCCATTTATGGCGACGGTGCGACGCGCTTGACGACGGAAGGTGAGAGTTAAATCGCTATGGCTATGAATCCGGTCTAGGGTGGCATGAATTTGGGCGGTAGATTCACCTTCCTTAATTAAATCACGATCGCGTGCCATCCGGTGCGATCGCAATGTTGCCAATAACTCCACAGCCTCTAACAAGTTCGATTTTCCTTGAGCATTATTACCTACCAAAATTGTTTTAGCAGCGGTAAATTCAACTTTTTGGTTTTGGTAATTCCGAAATTGTTTGAGGTGTAAAGTTTTTAAGTACATAATAGCTGAAGAGTCAAGATCCCCGACTTCTATAATAAGTTATCTTTGAGATGAGAAAATTGTTTTCAGAAGTCGGGGATCTTTTGGGGATTTTTCGGGAGATGAGAAAATTTTTTTAAGATCCTGTTACCAAACTTACTTGGTATTTTTTAGAATCACTTTTCATACATATAAAGTCATTTAATGGGTCGTATGTATCAAAATTCCTGAGATTTTCCTCTTTGTTTATATCATTCTCCAAATATGCTAGGGCTAATGTGGAAGTAACATAAATATTTCCATGTTGTTTGAAAGCTTGGACTAATTCAGATTCGGGAGGATAGTCTTTTAATAAATGTTCAGCGAGATACCCTGTGACAATTATTCCTTTTAAACCCGTTTCTTTGTAGCCTTCCTTAGCGATCATCAACGATATACTATCACCATCGAGATGAGATAAATTATCGTAATCCTCAAAAAACGGGCAAAAAACTTTCATAAGATTTCTGACAGGATTTTTAACTTTCCCGTAGTTGGGATCTTGCTGTTTTCTGCGTTTGGATTCACCCATGATATCTATCTCCTAATTAATTCTAGAATTGTCCCTGCACCCAAAGGGTTTTCTTATCTCGTCGAAGTTGATTTTTAGATACATATTGATGACTAATTGGTAATAAATATCAGAATCAGGATAAAAAAATACAAAGATAATGAAATGAAATCCTGTAAATCCTGATTCTGACAATTTACCAATTAAACACTTTTTTTGCCCATCAAGCGGAAGAATATCTTCTCACCTTCAATCCAGACAAACATTAAAGCACTAAAACCGATACAAATTGCTAATTCTTCTAAACTCAGTGCATGAGTACCAAAGAAACTTTGCAGGGGTGGAACATAAATTAACATCAATTGCAAAATCGTGGTGACAATGACTGACCCCAAGACAAAGGGATTAGAAAAGGGATTCATTTCGATGGTAAGTCTATTATTAGAACGAATGGCGATCGCATGACCCATTTGCGCTAAACATAATGAAGTAAATACCATTGTCTTCCAAGTATCTTCATGTCCTTGATACCCGGCTGCATGAGAATGATGGTAAGCCCATTCCATGAGGATAATTGTAATCACAGCGAAAACAATCCCAATGCGAATCATGTAAGAACCTAAACCCCTAGCAAAAATGCTTTCACGGGGACTAAAGGGGGGACGTTCCATAACATCAGGTTCTGGTGGTTCTACAGCTAATGCTAAAGCTGGTAAACCGTCTGTTACCAAATTCATCCAGAGAATTTGCAAAGGACTCAAGGGAACACCCCCTAATCCCAACAATGGCGCAGCCGCAATGGTGAGAACTTCCCCAATATTACTACCCAAGATGTATTTAATAAAGCGGCGAATATTGGTATAAACAACTCTACCTTCCTTCGTGGCAGCAACTATGGTGGCGAAGTTATCATCTAGGAGGATCATGTCGCTGGCTTCTTTGCTCACATCTGTACCTGTGATGCCCATGGCAATGCCTATATCAGCCTGTTTGAGGGCGGGAGCGTCATTTACCCCATCGCCTGTCATAGCTACAAATCGCCCGCGACGTTGCAAGGCTTGGACAATTCTTAATTTGTGTTCAGGGGAGACTCTAGCGTAAATACTCACTAAGTCAACCTGTGTTTCTAATTCTTGGTCACTGAGAAGTTGTAATTCCTTACCAGTGAGGACTCTATCACCCTCTTGGGCAATTCCCAAATCAATAGCGATCGCCTGAGCAGTTAATTGATGGTCGCCAGTAATCATAATCGGACGGATTCCCGCGTGGCGACATTCTTGCACAGCCGCCCTCACTTCTGGACGAGGCGCGTCTAGCATTCCCACCAACCCCAACCAGACCAAATCTACCTCAGATGTATCATGAGAACCATCTGGGGGAACTTCAGCTAAAGGTTTATAAGCAAAACCTAAGACCCGTAAACCTTTACCCGCCATTTGGTCATTAGCTACCAAAATTTGGCTGCGGTGTTCGTCATTGATAGGAATTGAGTGATTACCTAAATGGATTTTTGTACACCTTTCCAAAGTTAATTCTGGTGAACCCTTGGTAAACATCAGATATTGTTCAGATTCCACAAAACCAGCAATGGCTGGGTCAATGGCGGTTAAAGAAGTATCACCAGTAGCTACAGCTTCTAATTGACAAATCACACTCATGCGCTTCCGTTCCGAGGAAAAGGGAAATTCGGAGACACGAGGTAATTTACTACTCCATTGGTCTTGTTCAATTCCGGCTTTTCCTGCCAAGGTAACTAAAGCCCCTTCAGTGGGGTCGCCTAAAATTGCCCATACTCCTTGTTGTTGTTGCAAAACAGCATCATTACAAACAGCACAGGGAACAAGCAATGCGGAAATTTCCGGGACTTCATCTAAACTGGTTTTTTCACCATTTAATTGAAAATCGCCAATGGGGGTGTAACCTTCTCCAGTGACGCGAAAGGTAGAATTATTGGTGTACACCGACTGTACCACCATTTTATTTTGAGTTAGAGTTCCGGTTTTATCAGAACAAATAGTAGTTACAGAACCAAGAGTCTCTACGGCTGGGAGTTTGCGAATTAAAGCGTGATGCTTGACCATACGCTGAGTTCCCAAAGCCAGAGTCACAGTGATTACCGCAGGTAAACCTTCAGGAACTACCGCCACCGCCATACTTAAAGAAACTTCCACTAATTCTTGTAAATTCTGCCAACCTATTCCTTTAGTTAGATCATGAATAAGTCCACCACCAACTACTATGGCTACAAGAATCAAAGAACCACTGACGAGAACATTACCCAATTGGGTCATGCGTTGCTGTAAAGGCGTAGGTTCACCGTCCACAGATTGCAACATGGCGGCAATTTTGCCTAGTTCTGTTCGCATTCCGGTGTGAGTTACCAGTACCTTCGCCCGACCTTGGACAACTTCCGTACCTTGAAAAACTGAATTGAGGCGATCGCCTAATGGTGCATCTTCTGGTAGTGTAAGTATGGCTTGCTTATTGACAGCTTCGGCTTCACCTGTAAGAGCCGATTCTCGCACTTGCAAATTAGACTGTTCTATTAAGCGACCATCCGCAGCTATTTGTACACCCGCTTCCAGCAGCATCACATCCCCCGGTACTAGCTCCTTAGCCGCCACATCCCCCAGTTTACCGTCACGCAGGACTCGCACTGAGGGAGAAGACAGTTTTTTCAAGGCTGCTAGAGCTTTTTCGGCCCGGCTTTCTTGCACATAGCCCAAAATACCATTGAGGATAACTATAGCCATAATGGCAATTGTGTCTTTAAATGGCACTTCACCGGGTTTTAATGTCCCCCCAGTCAAAGCCACTAAATCCAAAAAGCCAGAAATAAGGGCAACGGCAATCAGCATCAATAACATGATATTGGTAAACTGATCTAGCAGAATTTGCCAAGGACTACGACCTCCATTTTCTTCGAGTTCATTGAGTCCATACTTCTGACGACGCTGTTCAACTTCTTGGGAGGTTAAGCCGCTGTTTGCGTCACTATCAAGCATTTCTAAAGCTTTTTCAACTTCCAAACCATGCCAGAGGTGGGTAGATTCAGGTAAAGAATGAGCAGACATCGTGTAGGTTACAGGAAATGGTTACAAAACTCGATCATAATTTAGTGATGTCCGAAAATGTGGAATTGGTTAATTGTCAGTTGTCAGTTGTCAGTTGTCAGTTGCAAAAGAATATTTCTCTCCCCTGCTCCCTCTTGCCTTTTCCCTCTTGCCTCTTGCTTCTTCCCTAATAAATAATAATTCATGATTAATATGCTCAATGATATAAGTTTTCCACTACCCAGTTTGACGGTGAACCAGATGTTTGGGCAAAAAATAATCAGACCAGTTACTGCTGCTACTCTCTACGGTATTGCTTCCATTAAAGATAGACTTATTGCTATTGATACGGTTAAAGGTCATTTATTAGAAATTGACCCCCTTACCGATAACAGCAAAATTATCAATCCCCACCAAGTCCGTGAATTTCAAGAAGTTACTGGTTTAGCTGTGTGGGAGGATGATCTGTGGGTGACTCGTGGGAACAGTGTCTATTTATGTAAATTGGCATCTTTAGGGTTAGAGCATTTTGTGACTTTACCCTATCCTGCTGATGGTGTTGCCGTTTGGGACTCTACCGTTTATGTTAGTTGCCAAAGACTTGGCTATATTTTGATTTTTGACCGTGATACCCGCAAGGAAATCACTAGATTCTATGCCCCTGGTGTCGGTATCCAAAATTTAGCAGTTAGTAAAGAAACTTTGTGGGTATGCGATCGCACGGAACAAACAGTTTACTCTATGGATAGGGCAACTGGAGAAGTCCGTTTTAGTGTTCTCACCCCTTTTGATTCTCCTACAGGTATTGCAGTTCAGGGACAGGATGACACAGGCAAAGATCGTATTTATGTGGCATACTCCAGCGAAGAACCTTATATTCGGGATAATCCCAACGCTGACCCTTGTTTTGAATTAACCTACCGCGATCGCACATTCATTCATTCCCTACAATATCACTACCAGGAGGATAAACGCTACGCCCTCTCCAATGGCTATCTCATAGAAATGTCTTATGTTGAGGAAATTTCCCCCCTTGATGAAATTTATTTAGCCGATATAGAATGGCGCATAGCCCTACCCTCAGAAACCCAACGGCAAAAAGTCCAACAAGTTGAACCCATTGGTTTACCATTTAGAGAAGAAATCATTGACGGACAAAGAGTAGCCGTATTTAAATTTGATGCCCTTGCCCCCGGTGAACGTCACATATTTGGCTGGAAGGCATTAGTAGAAGTACGCGGCATTAAACATCGCATCACTCCTAGAGACGTGGAAGATATTCCAGAACTGTCACCAGAATTAAAAACCCGCTATCTAGTAGATGATGACGATTTAGCAATGGATACCGATATTGTTATCCGTGCAGCCCGCACAGCAGTTGGTTCGGAAACTAACATATTACGGAAAATGTACAGTATCCGTAACTATGTCTATGATCAATTGTCCTATGCCATTAAACCCCATATTGACTCACCCGATATTGCCTTAGAACGAGGTACTGGTTCTTGTGGAGAATATGTAGGTGTATTACTAGCACTTTGTCGCCTTAATGGTATTCCTTGTCGTACAGTTGGCAGATATAAATGTCCAGTCTATGCTGAACACCAGGGCGTTCCTCTCCAACCCGATTTTAATCATGTTTGGTTAGAATTCTATATTCCGGGGATTGGTTGGTTGCCAATGGAATCTAATCCTGATGATCTCGAAGAAGGTGGACCATACCCTACACGGTTCTTTATGGGCTTATGCTGGTACCACATCGAAATTGGTAAAGGCATCACCTTTGAAATCTTAAGCAGAAATGGCATCCGCTTAACAAAAGAAGAGGTTTCACTGGGTGACTTAGCTATTAACCATATTCGCTTCACAATTCTGAAGGAATTACCACCTTTTTAATTTTTGATTGAGGAACGAAACCCAACGCAAAATGTATAAATGTTGGGTTTCCTTGCGTCCGAGTCCGCCTCAGAATGAATTTTGATAGCCTTTGACACTAATTCTTACTCATTTTTTCTTTTGCTGCTATTGGTGGATACTTAGCAACTTCTATTAATAATTGTCCTGCGTTAAAATTTGTATGAATATTCAAGATAAAACTGTAGATAGTCGCAACCTAACGCAAAACGGGTAAGTGAATATAGCAATTCCCATTCAAGTGAGGTACAAGAGTTAATAATCAAACGCAGATGGACGCAGATAAACGCAGATCATTTTGTACTTCATTAGACTAGGAAATGCTATATAAACCTTTACCTGAATCAGGATTTACAGGATGTTTATTTTTAATCTTAGAAATGGGAATTTATTTAATCACGTCGAATAACCAGTTTGAGTTATGATAAAAAGAAATGAGGTATATTATGATTTATTTATCTGCCACAGAAGCAAAACAAAATTTTACAGAATTTTTAGATAAAGCTCAAAAAGAACCAATAACCATTCAGCGTCAGGAACAAGATTTAGTTGTAGTGCTATCTGTCTTAGAGTATCAAAGATTAACTAAATTGCTAAAAAATGAGTTTCAGGGATTTTGTGATCAAGTTGGTCAAAATGCCGAAATAAAAGGTATGACAGAAGAAAAGCTCAAAGAAATTCTTGAAAGTGATGATTGAGCAAAGAATTGTTATTGACACTAATTGTTTTGTGAGTCGGTTACTAACTCCCAAATCTATCACTTCTCAAGCAGTTCGTTATGCTTTTGATTTCCATCAAATTCTTGTTTCTGCGGACACACTTACAGAATTAGAAATGGTTCTCTCTAGGAAGAAATTTAATAATTATGTCAGTTTTGAAGAGCGGCAAAAATTTATTTTATATCTAAAAAATCTGGCTGAGATAGTTGATATTACCAATCATGTACAAGTTTGTCGAGATCCAAAAGACGATAAATTTCTCTCACTTGCTATTGCCGGTAATGCCAATATTATTATTACCGGAGATGAAGATTTATTAGTGCTTAAATGCTATCAAAACATTCCTATTTTATCACCAAAGGATTTTTTATCACAAGCGGATCAAAGTTAAAAATAACGGTTCTATCGCTCCCTTGTGGAAGAGAATATTAATTTAATTTTTGTAGGTTGGGTTGACGTATGTTACCCAACATTGTTCAAAATCATTAAAATTGTTTTTGGGTTGCGCTGTTGCTTAACCCAACCTACGATTTTCTATTCTACATTTACCCAAAAATCTGCGGTTTTGATTTGTCCATTGCGATTAAATTGCATCCACATTTTATATGTTCCTGGTTTGGGAAATTTAGTATGAAATTCAACCTTTCCGTCAGCAGGATCTTTCATTGCGTGTGCATGGATATAATCAGATGCAGTGAGGGGAGACGAACTTTTGATGATTACTAAATGTCCTTTTTCTCCTAAATATGGCTGTAAATCTTTAATTGGTTGATTTTTATTGTCTTTTAAATCAAAGGTTAAACTAATTTCTTCACCCGCTTTAATTTTTGGTTGAGATATATTAAAATTAATTTTGGTATCTGAGATAGTTTTAGTCTTGCTGAACTTTTCTAAATTTTTTGGTAAGGGAACTGAACCGGGAATTGTGATATTCATTAATGAGACATTTTCCTTATTTCCAGCAGGTTTATAATCACTAAAAAGTGTATAATTACCTGATTCTGGAAAATTTGCAGTCACTTCAAAGCGACCATTTTCTTTATATTCGGGATGAATATGAGCAAAAGATCGTAAATCATCACTAACAACAATTAAGTGCATGATTTTTTCCTGGAAAATGTCAAACTTATTAACAGGTTTACCAGACACATCTTGAATATCAATAACTAAGTTAATCGGTTGATTTGGTGATAAACTTTTCGGAGCAGTTAATTTAACCTTAGTAGTTATTTGTGAATTATCCCCATGATTCATATTTCCCATAGAATGTCCCTCATGATTGATCATCATACTAGGTGAAACCTGTGTTTTCGTAGACTTAGTATTTGATGAACAACCAGGAGTTAGTAATAAAGCTGTCACCACAAAAATACCTGAAAAAAGTCGCTTCATTTTAGGAAGGTTGTAATTTGAAATTCATCGTTTGCCGAACATTTCCGAGAGCCAGAATTAACTCCTAACTCCATTTTTGACTACATCTTTTTTGTCTGGATTAGGTAATAAAGCCAGATCAATCAAAGGTAATTTAATAATTACTGTTGTTCCTTGGTTTAACCCCAAACTCTCTAAGGTGATTTTACCACCCATGAGTTCAATTAAATTCCGAGAAATTGCTAAACCCAATCCAGTTCCTTCAAACTTGCGCGTAGTTGTACCGTCAACCATGACAAAAGGACGGAATAGTTTACCTTGTTCTCCTGGGTCAATACCAATTCCTGTATCTTTTATGAAAACTAAAACATAATGCTGATGCTGATAAATATTTGTGGTAATTTGAATACTCCCTTCATCAGTGAATTTAGTGGCATTACCAATAATATTAATTAGCACTTGTTTAAGTTTAATGGCATCAGATTTTATAGGAATAGGTTTATCACCTATATTACAAATTAATTGCAGTCCCTTATGTTGGACATTAACTGATTGTAAGTTAATTACCTCTAATAATAATTGTCGTAAATCCAGCGGTACTGTAGTTACGGAAAGTTTACCAGCTTCTATTTTAGAAATATCTAGTAAATCATTAATTATCTTTAATAAATGAATTGCTGTATCATCAGCTTTTTTGAGAAATTCTAATTCTTCTTCTCTACTGTCGCATAAATCATCACGGACTAACCGTACACAATTAATAATAATATTCAAGGGATTTCTTAACTCATGGGAAGTTGTGGCTAAAAATTGGCTTTTTATTTGGTTAGCTGATTTAGCTTCTTTCCAAGCAATTTCTAATTCTTCCGCCCAATCTTTGAGTCTTTCTACCATTTGATCTAATGCTTGTGCTAATTGGTTAAACTCCCGAATCTTGAAGTTGCGTGGAATGGGTTGTGCTGCGTGGTGACTATGAAGATTAACAGCATAGTCGCGGAGTTCTTCAACAGGACCGGCTAAATAAGGAACTAAATAAAATGATGCTAATAAACTTGCACCAATTAAACCAACTGTTAAAACAATCAGAATTAGTTTAATTTCTTCTAAACCAAATAGGGCATTTTCTACACTTGTAACTGCTAGGACAATCCATCTTTGTGATGGTCTTGTGGTGATAGGTTTAGTAGTAGCTGTAAAACCTGTAACTAGTTCCTCTCCTTCAACAAAGGATAAATTACTAGAATTATTACTTCCACCTAAAGCATTTTTAACTATGGCTTGTATTCTTTCCACATCGGCATAATTTTTAATATTAGTACCGATTCTTTCTGGCAATGGGTGGGCTAAAACTCTACCATCTTCAGCAATGACTACTAAAAGACCCGTCAATGAGCCTGGATGATTGGGATTTTGTTGATACAATGTAGTTTTAATGCTTAATCGGTAAGCTAAATTACCACGTTGATTAGCAATAGGAATTGATAAAAATAACTGGAGTTGATTTTGTTTGTCTCTTTTACCAGTTTTTCCAGATTGAGATGGTAATATGAATTGAATATCAACATCATCACTGGTGGCAGATAAGCCGGATGGGGTAATTTCTTGAATACCACAACTACTGGCTATTATTTCACCTTTTTTAATGTGGGTGAATTGGAGACAATTAATTTTGGTTGGCAGTTGTTTGTGTAGCTGTTTAAGAAATTGTTCAATTTGGAAAGGTGAACCAGATTTAATTACTTGTGTCTGACTGGCTGTAATTAAATCGGAGCGCAAGGCGGCAATATCATCACTAATTTTTTCTCGTTTGTTAACCGCACTTTCTGTTAAATTTTGTCGGGCAGTATTTAACAGACTAGAACGGGCTTTATTGAGGGCAACCATTTCTCCTACTAATAAAACTGGGACAAATACCAGTAGTATTCTTGTTACTAAAATTTGTCGAAATGACGATTGACGAGATTTAGCCATTGTTTGTCTCACTTCGCATCTTTAAACGACAATTACAAAGATATGAAATTACACTAACCAAAGGAGACATTTTATTAGTTGATGATAAGTTTACTATTAGTTTAAATTTCTTATGGAAATAAGAGATAACAGGTAAGAATTAAAAAATTAAAAAATTAAAAAATTAAAAAATTAACTAATTCTTACTCTCGTTTAAGGACAAATATAATATAACAAAATTCATAAAATGTAGATTAAATAGTGAGTGCTGTTGCATATTAATGGTATAAAAGTTATCAATCTTGTCTTATTGTGATAAATTGTGAGAAAATATATCTACCAAGCAGAAATATCAGAGCAATGCAATGATGCAACATCGTCCTCATACCACAGTAGTTTTAGCCATGAGTGCCGATGGCAAAATAGCAGATTTTAGGCGATCGCCTGCTCGATTTGGCTCAATGGCTGATAAAATACACCTGGGGAAACAAATTGCTGCATCTGATGCCGTTTTATTTGGTGCTGGTACTCTTCGTGCCTACGGTACAACAATGACCATTACAGACGCAATACTCTTGCAACAAAGAAAAATAGCGAATCAGCACCCCCAGCCAGTTCATATAGTGATTTCCCGTTCAGGCAACCTGAATCCGGACATTAAATTTTTTCAACAACCGGTGAGACGATGGTTACTCACAACCTCTCTGGGTGCTTATTTTTGGCAAGAAAGATCAGAGTTTGAAGAAGTTTTAGTCTTTGAAACTCCTAGCCAAGAAATTGAC
This sequence comes from Anabaena sp. AL93, assembly GCF_001672085.1. Lineage (NCBI taxonomy): Bacteria > Bacillati > Cyanobacteriota > Cyanophyceae > Nostocales > Nostocaceae > Anabaena > Anabaena sp. AL93. Next base: position 67,215 of record NZ_LJOU01000013.1, read on the forward strand.
ATTTTGGCGGCTTTAGAATATTTCACAAGTTTACAAATTACCCGTTTAGCTATTTTGGGAGGAGGACAATTAGTAGCATCTTTCCTAGAATCTAATTTAATTGATGAAATCTGGTTAACTATTTGTCCACTGATTTTAGGTGGTAATATTGCGCCTTCACCTGTTGAGGGGACAGGATTTTTATCTGATCTTGCTCCTAAGTTACAATTATTAGAAGTATCCACCGTAGAGCAGGAAGTATTTTTACACTATAGAATAATCCCGTAGGGGCGCTGGGCCTGCGCCCAGACCAGAAATGTGGTGCGCCCAAGCATGAGTCAAAAGTAAATCTAAAATTACTGGACAAATACACAATGATCAAAGAACACAAACCCCATTATTCTCTTGTTTGGACGCACACAATCGCTGATGTTCCCCAAGCAGACTGGGATGCTTTAGCGATGCCGTTAAAAACGCCTTTTTTAGAATGGGATTGGTTGCACAATTTGGAAATATCTCAAAGTGTTACAGCCAATACTGGTTGGTTGCCAAATCACTTGATTTTGTGGCGAGATAGAACTTTAATTGCCGCTGCTCCTTTATATTTAAAAGGACATAGCCAAGGGGAATTTGTTTTTGATCATCAATGGGCAGAATTAGCTTCTCGCTTGGGAATAGAGTATTATCCAAAGTTGCTGGGAATGACTCCATTTACCCCGACTGAAGGCTATCGCTTTTTAATTGCTGCGGGAGAAAATGAGGAAGAAATTACAGCTTTAATGCTCCATGAAATTGATAGTTTTTGTGTGAAACATCGGATTTCTGGTTGTCATTTTCTCTATGTTGATCCCCAATGGCGACCGATTTTAGAAAGTCAGGGTTTTACAACTTGGCTACATCATAGTTATATTTGGGAAAATGCTAATTTTCAAACTTTTGATGATTATTTAACTGGATTTAATGCTAATCAAAGACGGAATATTAAACGGGAACGTAAAGCTGTAGAAAAGGCAGGTTTAAGATTGCAAGCATTAACGGGTGAGGAAATTCCTAACTCTATGTTTCCGTTAATGTATGACTTTTATGCTGATACCTGTGATAAATTTGGTTGGTGGGGAAGTAAGTATTTAACCAAGAACTTTTTTGAACAGTTGCACCATAATTATCGGCATCGGGTGGTATTTTTTGCGGCTTATAATCAAGAAGATCCAGGTCAACCAGTGGGGATGTCCTTTTGTTTATTTAAAGAAGACAAACTATATGGGCGTTATTGGGGGAGTTTTCAAGACATAGATTGCTTACATTTTGATGCTTGTTATTATGCACCAATTGAATGGGCGATCGCTCATGGTATCCAAAATTTTGACCCCGGTGCTGGTGGTAAACATAAAAAACGCCGGGGGTTCCCTGCTACACCGAATTACAGCCTGCATCGCTTTTATAACCACCGTTTAGGGCAAATTATCCTGCCTTGGGTGCGGGAAGTTAATCAACTAGAACAAAAAGAAATGGATGCCATTAATGCAGAGTTACCTTTCAAATAAGGAAATAGATCAAAATAGATCCCCGACTTCTCAAAGAAGTCGGGGATCTAGATAAGTAGGTGAACACAATAAAACCAAACTGTGTAAAGAAATGTAAAATCGCCCAAACCCTCTTCACTCTTGCCTCTTGCCTCTTGCCTTTTGCCTTGCCATAACGACAATTTTCAACGCTCACCTACTTATTGTATATTGATGTAATCTGAAAATACTCTTTCTATAAATTTACTTTTGACAATGCCTAAGGATTTACTACTCGAAGATTTGACAGCAATTGATTATAAACTTTCTCACCGTCATATTGATCTTGACCCCAACGGCTATTTTATTATTTACATAGACCAAAAGGAAGGATTAATTTATGCCAAGCACTTCACTAATGTGATTAACGAACGTGGTTTAGCCGTAAATCCCGAAACAGGTGAAGTGATTCCTGTTCGCGGTAAAGTGGAAAGAACCCACACAACTGTATTTAGCGGACGTACAGCCAAAGAACTCTGTATCAAGATTTTTGAAGAAACTCCAAATTGTCCTGTGACTTTATTAGATCATGCAGCTTATTTAGGTAGGGAATTTGTTCGCGCTGAAATGGCTTTAGTGTCAGGCAAAGAGTACATTCAAGATTAAATAGAGTACGCAATTGACACTCCCCGGTCTAAAGGACACGGGGATTCTTAAGACTAAACGAGTCGTTTTTCATCCCCTGTCTGTACCACGAAAGACGGAACTGGAGTTCCTATTTCTCAGGGGCTTTCAAACTTCCCAGTCTTTCTTGTAATAAGAGACTTCCAAGAAATAAATTATCCTAAGAAACGAACCACAGAGGCACAGAGTACACAGAGAGAGAATTTCTGCATCAGTTTTGGGACATTTTTTTATTTGGAAGTCTCTAATGTAAGTTGCTAGTTAGGTAAATTGTCAGAATCAGGATGTCCAGGATTAAAGGATGAACAGGATGAAACCAGAGCTTTGATTACCAATTACCTATTACCAATTCAATTACCCATTACCAGCCTCAACTAGATAACTAGCAACTTGAGTTAATAAGGACAAGAAACTTACAAATCAAAAAACACCCCCAGTCCCCAGTCCCCTATTCCTCAGATTCCTGAGAGGGTGGTTTTTGAAACACCAGATAAATGTAGTATGTAGCCATTGGGATGACAGTGGCAGCAATTAATAGCCCAACCACCCAAGCAGTAGCATTACCCTTATCTGTTTCTCCAGCTTTGGTGAAAGTTCCTTCTACCTGAACTGTTTCCTTAATTTTTGGTGGACCGGGATCTGGTTGACCAGATAACACAGCAACCAGGCGATCGCTCACATCCAAAAATCCTTGGTTGTATTTATTACCCTCACGTAATGCTGTACCTAATGTTTCTTCAACCACACTCTGGGCAATAGAGTCAGTTAATAATGACTTCACATTATCCCCACTCAGTAAAGTCATTTTATTAGTAACAGTATCAACCAGTAATAATACTTGATTGGTTTGCTCTGCCGCTGTTGGAAACCATTTACTAAATAATCCCTTGGCAAAACTTTCCGGTGTTTCTCCGTAGTCGAGGCTGTGAATAGTGACAATTCTGGCTTGATTGCCAGTTTTTTGAGCCAAATCCTGGAAAGCCTTGCTAATCTGACCTTCATTCAATCTGCTAATCACATCACCTTGATCTAAAATCCAAGTATCTGCCGTTAAACTGGGTATTTGGTATACACCAGTAGCAGCAGCAGGTAAAATAAACAGTGAAGTCGCCATCATCATCATCAATACAGGGAAAATGAGACGAATAACGTATTTTTGGTTACTAAATAATTGCTTGAGTAACTGTTGCATGGGATGAATTCTTAAACAGACTTGCAATCAAAATACTACATAATTAGGGAATAGGGAATAGGGGCGGGGAGTGGGGAGT
>NZ_LJOU01000014.1:0-69719 GCF_001672085.1 Anabaena sp. AL93
GGACAAGTAGAATTATTAACAGCTTTTTCTATTGTTATAATTATTCCTGCCCCTTCGATTTCTTGAAAATCTAACACTTTCATATCTGGGAGATTGAGAATTTGATCTACAGAAAATTTCATAGCTATCACCAAAACTTTTGTATTTTATAATTATCATTATATCATCATTGCTATCTGAACATATTTAAAATCTTGTAATCTCTTGCTGGTACTGAAGTCTGAGACTTAATGAATATAAATTTTAGGTACTAAATTTTAGTTATTTGAGTTTCCACCATAAAAGTACCGCAAGAGCCTAATTTGTGAACTATTCTGCAATTTCCTAGCTTGGTATTCAATATTATTAATCACTGGATTGTTATCATCATTAATATTACTTCTTGTTCTTTGAGGTTGAGACAAACTTGGCTTAATGCCATCAACTACAGAGTTAATTTTACCATCATCTGGTTGATTGTCAATCGCTGCTGATACTGCACCACATCCTTTATGACCAAAAACAACTATTAATTGTGTTCCTAAATTAGCAGTAGCATATTCTAAACTCCCAATAGTTTCATTACTGGCAATATTACCAGCTATACGCACGACAAATAAATCTCCTAATCCTTGATCAAAAATTATTTCTGGGGGTACGCGAGAATCTGCACATCCTAATATTGCTGCATAGGGATATTGTTTTTTAGATACTGATTGCAACCGTCTTTTTGATTGATTGGGATATTGACGATTTTGATTAACAAATCTTCTGTTTCCTGCTATTAATCTTCTTTTTGCTTCCTCTGCACTCACTGGATTAGGATTAGGATTATTTTCAGGAATTGTAATTTCTGAACGGTTAGTAATGATTTCATTACAAGCAGTCAAAGTACCCATACTCAAGGTACTTAAACCTACGAATTTTAAGAATTTACGACGATCTATAAATCCGTTAATTTTACTCATGACTCCACCTGATAACTTCTACATAATTTTTACAGAAGATATCAGATTTGATCATGATGTGAGAGTACCTTATTACACGGTTTAAGGGTTATTTAATCTTTTGCTTAAATACCAAACAATATATTGGACATATTCAGTATATTTGCCTTCTGCATCTTTGCTACTAAGTTCCTCTAGTTTCTTTTTGATAGCTTCTTTTGACCAAGTTTTATTAGGGAATTTTTTATTTAACGCATTAATTAGAGTAAATAATTTGGTTTGACGATTATCCTTGAGAGTTTGAAGGTTAAGATTTAAAATTTCATTTAGTTCATGATTGATAGTTTCATCATCAGAAAAAATTTTTCCAGTAGAACTATATTTGATATAATTTTCACAATTTTTAGTAGAATCGCATGGATTAATAGTTATTTCTGCATCGCCTTTTCTTGGATTACAATGCTGATTATCCTTTTTACTACGACGATTACCTAAACAAGAAGCAAGGAGATTTTTATAATTTATTTGTAATTCTGGATATTTACTTTGTGGTTGCCAATGTTCAATTTCCATATTATCTTCAGATATTCGTCGCACACAATAGCAACAGATATAAACTTGTTCAGTCAATAATGCCTCTTTTAAAGACTTTTTTGGACTATATCCGTCATAATTTGCCCCATTTATTTGACGATATTGTAAAAGACATCGAGGTTCATAACCTTTGATAATGCGTTTCATTCTACCCTGTTTAAAAAGTCAATAAGTGTATAAGCTTGAATCATATCTGGATCATTATTTCCCAAGGATTCAGATAATTTTTGCAGTTCTAATTTAGCTTCTTCTAAGTTATCATTATCTATCATTTCAAAACATTTGTCTATTCTTTCCTGCATTTTCACAGGTCTTTTTTCCACACCCATAACCTCAGAAAGAATTGAGTTACTGTCTCTACCAAAAGTATGGGGTGTTTCTACAATTTCTGAATCTTCTAAAATAAATACGTTTTCTCGGTTGACTCCACTCAAAACTTGAGGAGAATGAGTAGTAACAATAAATTGACACTTGGGAAATGTTTTTCTAAAACTCGGAATGACAATTCTTTGCCATTGAGGATGTAAATGTAAATCTATTTCATCAATTAATATTATTCCTGTTCCTTTTTCTAGCAGTTCAGAAGGATTAATAATACTAGGATTTAAAATTGCTAACCGTCGCGCAATGTCAACTACTATCATTAGTAAGGTTTTTTCCCCGTCGGAAAGTTGATCTAGTTTGAAGTTTTCACCATTTTTTTTAATAACTAACGAAGGTTTACTTAAACGACGAATACCACCTTCTCTACTCGAACTCACGCGCACTATGTGTAAATCTGAGAATTGGGTATTAGGAAAACCTTCTAAAAATGTTTCTAATGCTTTTCTAATAATTTCAAGACGTGGATTTCTAAAGTTGGTATCTTGTCTTAATCTAACTTCATTTTCATATTCTTCTTCTTCTTTAAACCAATATAAGAAATCTCGAAAATCATTTATATTTCCTGAAAAAGCTGTTTGATAACCAATAAGTCTATTATTATCATAAGTATTTTCTCTTTCCTCTTCACTCATATCTTTTATGGCTGAAGATTTTATTAATATTCTGTCGGTGTGATAAAAAACGATAATTGGTAAAATTAAATCATTTTTATTATTAATTTGTAAAATTCGCTCATCATCATGAATAGGAATTACTTCGTTTAAAAGTCTCTCCAGCAAATAATTAAAAAGGTCTCCTTTCGTGGATTGCATTCCCATTTTTCTATCTTGACTAACTTCTTGACTAACTTCCCACCACAACTTCTTATTTGAATCAACTTCAACACGAGTAGATAGAAAAACTTCATTGGAAGTTATTTTAATATCATCCTCTTCAATATATAGACGAGATTCATAATGTACACTCACGTCGGCTACAAATTGAGATAAAAGGATAGCAATACTATCTAAAATAGACGATTTACCTGAACCATTCACTCCAATAAACACAGCCAAATCAGGAGGAAGCGTTAATTTGAGTTCTCGAAAACCTCGAAAGTTTTGTAAATGTAATTCTTCAATACGCATATTTATAAATTGAATATAATTGTAAATTCAAACCGCCAACAAGATAATATTTTCATCTTATCAAAAATTTCCGATTTAATAAAATCAGGACTTATACAAAATATCTCTCAAACCCTCATTTCTCTGTGACCTCTGTGCCTCTGTGGTTCATTCATCTTTAATCTCCATTTTCCGTAATCACCCTTTCTAATGGTTTATCCCAACTATCAACAGGTAATTGAGATAAATAAGCAAAATCAAAAACCACTCCTATAGTTGCTTTTGTCTGCCAACCTGGTGAATTTAACAAACGGTCATAATATCCACCACCATAACCTAAGCGGTATCCTTGGACATCACAACCCACACAGGGAACAAGAATTAAATCTACTTCTTCAATGTCAATTATCGGTGCTTCGTGGTGAGGTTCTGTAATCCCATAAGCACCGATATTCATTGTGTCATGGGGTTGCCAAGAATGCCAAACTAGAGATTTATCAACACAACGGGGAAAACCCCAACGTTTGTTAGTGTTGGTATACAGTGAGCTAATATCAGGTTCTTGACGAAAGCTAAAAAAAGCGAGAATGGTATTTGCTTGATTAAATATAACCGAGTTTTGGATGTTGGTAGTGAGGCGATCGCTCTTTTCTCTCCATTCTAATAATGTCATTGACTGGCGTTTTTGGAGTAAAGTCCGCCGCAGTTCTTTTTTATTTAGCTGTGAATTAATTGTTTGCAAAGCCGATATAATTTTAGATTTTAGATTCTCTCGTTCCCACACTCTGTATGTCTCGTTATCTCTCGTTCCCATGCTCTGTATGGGAATGAATTAAGAAGGCTCTGCCTTCTCTTGTATACTAGAGTCGGAGACTCTAGAAGGCATTCCCAGTCAGAGACTGGGAACGAGATGAGGAGATCATCTATGCAGCGTTTTTACGCCACCAATCAATAGTATTTTTCAAACCTTGTCTAAATTCTACTTCAGCAGTGAAGCCAAAAGCCTGTTTTGCTCTTTCCGTATCCAAACAACGTCGGGGTTGACCATTGGGTTTGTCGGTTTCCCAAACAATTTCCCCTTCATACTCCATTAATTCGCAAATTAGGGTGATTAAGTCTTTAATGGATATCTCGTAACCAGTTCCTAAATTGACGGGTTCAGCATCATTATAAAACTGAGTTCCCATGACTATTCCCCGTGCTGCGTCTGTAGAATACAAAAACTCACGGGTAGGAGAACCATCACCCCACACAGGAAGTTGCTTTTCTCCCCTAGTTTGGGCTTCTTGCACTTTACGAATTAAAGCGGGAATTACATGAGAACTGCTGGGGTTGAAGTTGTCTTCAGGTCCATACAAGTTTACAGGTAACAGGTAAATACCATTAAACCCATACTGCTGACGATAAGATTGCAGTTGCACTAACAGGGCTTTTTTCGCCACTCCATAGGGGGCGTTAGTCTCTTCTGGATAACCATTCCAGATGTCATCTTCTTTAAATGGTACAGGGGTAAACTTAGGATAGGCGCAAATAGTTCCTACACAGACAAACTTTTCTATCCCCTGTTGATAAGCTGCATGAATTAACTGAGTCCCCATGATCAAGTTATCATAAAATAACTCACCGGGTTTTTCTCGATTTAGACCAATGCCACCAACATGGGCAGCTAGGTGAATGATAATATCCTGTTGATCTGCTGCCCGTTGGCAATTTTCCCATACTCGTAGATCACAGTCGTGCGATCGCGTCACTGTAATCTTCTCACGATTAGCACCATGCCGACATAATTGATCTATCACCTGACGGCCGAGAAAACCCGCCCCACCAGTGACAAGAATTCGTTTATTTTCTAATTCTAAGGCTGTCATATTATTATCCTTGATCTGAATTAAAAGTGTAGATATCCCAATTCTTGACGGGTAGTAGCAATATCTTGAGGGTATTTTGCACCATTACCATTAGGGGAAGTACAACCCACAGCTTGTAAATCAGCTTCCACCATTAGCGCAACCAGTTCTTTAAATGTTACCGATGGTTGCCAGCCTAATTTCTGCTGGGCTTTAGTGGGATCACCAATTAGTAAATCCACTTCAGCAGGACGCAGATAACGTTGATCAAATTCTACGTATTTCTGCCAATCGAGATTAACATAACTAAATGCTAACTCCAGAAACTCCTTCACTGAATGGGTTTCACCTGTAGCCACCACATAATCATCCGGTTGCTCTTGCTGCAACATCAACCACATAGCTTTGACGTAATCTTTCGCATAGCCCCAATCTCTCTTGGAGTCCAAATTACCCATGAAGATATTTTTTTGTTTACCAGCAACAATGCGGGCTATGGCTCTAGTAATTTTGCGGGTAACAAATGTTTCGCCCCGTCTTGGAGATTCATGATTAAAAAGAATACCGTTACAAGCAAATAAATTGTAAGATTCGCGGTAATTGATGGTTTGCCAGTGAGCGTACACCTTAGCACAAGCGTAGGGACTGCGGGGATAAAAAGGTGTGGTTTCACTTTGAGGAACTGCTTGCACCAAACCATACATTTCCGAAGAACCAGCTTGATAGAAGCGGACTTCAATCCCAGTACGGTGTTGATAATCGCGGATTGCTTCTAATAACCGTAATGTCCCCATACCTACAGCATCTACTGTATATTCAGGTGAATCAAAGCTGACCCGGACGTGGGATTGAGCGCCTAAATTATAAATTTCTGTAGGTTTAACTTCTTCTAAAATCCGCCGCAGTGTTGTTCCGTCTGTCAAATCACCATAGTGGAGAAATAGCCTTGCGCCCTCGTTATGAGGATCTTCATACATATGATCAATTCTGTCTGTGTTAAAGGTGGAAGTACGGCGAATAATTCCGTGTACTTCATAACCTTGTTCTAGTAACAGTTCAGTTAAATAAGAACCATCTTGACCAGTAATACCAGTAATTAAAGCCCGTTTTCTTTGTATCATGGTTGGTGATGCCTTGTTATTTTTAGTTGAAGATTACAAACCTTCTGATATAAATTAGCAGTTAATTGATATAACTGCCCAATAGTCGGGCTACAAATATTAGTTGCTATTACAAGTTAGAGGATGTTTGAAAAGTTTTGAATGTATAGACTGACCCCTCTCCAAACCTCTCCCCTGCAAGGGGAGAGGCTTTAAAACCCCCATTCCCTTGCAGGGAAGGGGGGTAGGGGGGTTAGGTTTTTGGAGATTACGGGTTTGATATAATACTTTTCAAACAACCTCTTAAAGGTCAACAAATATTTTTGCTAAAAAACACTTTAACAAATAATTATAGGTTTAGTTCAATTAATATTCTTGATTTCAAGTGTATCAATTATTGTCAGTAATAGAAATTCCTTGAGCCGTATATATGCGTAAGAATAAATTTTATACCTTTGCTATCGAAAATAGTTTTTGGGGCATAATGTTGCCCCATAAGATGGAATTTGCGTACTTACTTAGTAAGCTCCTTTATTTTTGGGCATGATGACAACATTAACTGTTTTGAGGATAATCCACAAATCGAGCCAAAAATTCCTAAAATTGACATAATGGAGGTCTATTTGCACCCGGCGAGGATATGGAATATCATTACGCCCGGATACTTGCCACAAACCAGTAATTCCAGGACGAATCGTTAAAACATGATTGATATAATCACCATATTTGATTAATTCTTCCGCTACTAAAGGTCTTGGACCAACTACACTCATATCTCCTTTGAGAACATTCCAAAATTGGGGAAATTCATCTAAGCTGGTAATTCGCAAAAAGTGACCAATTTTAGTGATTCTTGGGTCTGTTTTTAGCTTAAAATTGTCTTCAAATTCTGCTCGGAGGTTAGGTGATGTAGCCATCATTTCGACAAGAATTTCGTCAGCATTGTTGACCATGGTGCGAAACTTAATGCAATTGAAGCTGCGGTAGTTTTTGCCCACCCGTTCTTGAACATAAAAGATCGGACCCTTTGAGCTTATGGCTATCAATAAGGCCAATATCATGTAGATGGGAGAAAACAAAATCAAGACCGACAATGAAAAAACTATATCAAACAGTCGTTTAAAAAACTCTCCGTATAAACCCTCAAAAGATAAACTTCTGGATTTCACCTTTGGCTGTTTAACTTTTTGACCACGTTTTGATAAAACAGTCACAGATGTACCGTTATCCTTCCGCGGGTATCGCTTGCCGGAGAGGAGTGAACTCTGGGCAGTCATCATACTCCTTTATAATCCACACCACACATAGTCCCAATCTTAAAGCTAAAAGGCAGTAATTTTGAGGAAAAATTTGCACTCTTCTCAGAAAATAAATACAAAAGGCCGATGTTTACTTTTGGTAAACTCCTTTTTCACGACATTCATTCACAAAACCTAGATAACGTTCTGCAAAAACCTGGCGAGAAAATTGATTAGCGTGTGTTTGTATATACTCGTAATTGTATAAATGCTGATGATCTACAAATTTTTCTACGGCATCTACTATAGCTCCTACTGTTTGGATTTTAAATAATATACCAGTTCCTGTATCAGGATGTGTCTGAATATCTCTAACTGTTTCTAATGCACCACCTGCACCATAGGCAATTACGGGAGTTCCACAAGCTTGGGCTTCAACTAGGGCAATGCCAAAGTCTTCGCAAGCTGCATAAACAAAGGCTTTGGCACGGGACATATAATTTTTGACGATATGATCGGGTTGCCATCCTAAGATTTGAATATGTGGTTGGGCTATTTCCCGTAGTTTGTTCATTTGGGGACCTGTGCCAATAATGATCAAGGGTTTTTTTAGGTGATTAAAAGCCTCAATAATTAAGGAAACTTGTTTATAACTGACTAATCGAGAAACTATCAGGTAAAAATCCTCTTTTTCCGAGGAAAAGAGACATTCATCTAGGTTGACTGGTGGATAGATGACGGTTGCTTCTCGACGATAGCAACGCCAAATCCGTCTGGCTGTGTGTTGAGAGTTGGCAATGAAGTAATCTACTCGATTGGCACTAATTACGTCCCATTGCCGCAAATTATGGAGGATTTGGCGGGTGATCCAGCCGACTGCTCCTTGCCCTAGTTTGCTTTGCTTGAGATAATCAAAGGTTAAATCCCAAGCGTAGCGCATGGGGCTATGGCTATAACAGATATGCAATTGATTAGGGGTGGTTAAGACTCCTTTAGCTACAGCATGAGATGAAGATAAGATGACTTCATATTCTCGCAAATCCAATTGCTCAATAGCCAAGGGTAATAAGGGTAAATATTTTTGGACTCCTTGACGGGCTTGGGGAAATTTCTGTAAAAACGTTGTGCCAATTTGACGTTTGTACAGGTAACTTTCTGGATTGCTGGATTCAAAATCTATCAGGGCGTATAAATCAGCGTCAATGTGATTTAATATTTCCTGGACTACGAGTTCTGAACCTCCTGTGGCTTGAGGGGTTAACCACTCATGAACTAAGGCATATTCTAGGGACACGGTTAAGTTGAATGGGTGGAAGGTAATTAGGCTATTTTAATGAGGTGATATAGCAGGTGACAGGTGACAGGTGACAGAGTTTAAAGTCTTGTGCTGCCTAAGTTCTATGACAAGTTTATGTTCTCATCCAACTGCATACCGCTATATTAAATATTCCTCACTGTGATCCAGAAGTCAGAAAATCTCTAGATTGAATAGAAGATATAATCCTACCAAAAGATGTTCCTCTAGTGATACTACAACCTGATAACCTCTACAAATAAGGGTGATTTTTATTCAGGAATTAGAAAGTTATGCGGATTCTGGTTATCGGTGGAACTCGGTTTATTGGCGTGTATTTGACTGAATTACTGATGAAAGCTGGACATGAGGTGGTTTTGTTCAATCGTGGTAATCATGCTGCGCCTGCGGGGGTAGGACAAATTATAGGCGATCGCACTAACTCAACTCAACTTCAAGAAAAGTTAGCACCAGAAAGTTTTGATGTCGTTTTTGACAATAATGGTAGGGAACTAACGGATACACAACCTCTGGCAGAAATTTTTCAAGGACGGGTCAAACATTTTGTTTATATGAGTTCTGCGGGTGTTTACCTCAAATCTGACCAAATGCCCCATTTAGAAGGGGATGCTGTTGATCCTAAGAGTCGTCACAAGGGTAAACATGAAACGGAAGCTTACCTCAAGCAGTTGGGAATCCCCTTTACTTCTATTCGTCCTACTTATATCTACGGACCGCAAAATTATAATCCTTTGGAAAGTTGGTTTTTTGATAGAATTGTGCGCGATCGCCCGATTTGTATTCCCGGAAATGGTATGCACATCACTCAACTTGGCCATGTCTGGGATTTAGCTCAAGCGATGACCCAGATAATTGGGAATGATCAAGCAATTGGACAGATTTATAATATTTCGGGCGATCGCTTTGTCACTTTCGACGGTTTAGCCCGCGCTTGTGCTGTGGCTGTTGGTAAGTCTGCTGATGATATTAAAATTGTCCATTATGATCCGAAAAAGTTTGATTTCGGTAAACGCAAGGCTTTTCCCATGCGGGTGCAGCATTTCTTTGCATCGGTGAATAAAGCGCAAATAGAATTAAATTGGCAACCTAAATATGATTTAATTTCTGGTTTGCAAGACTCTTTAGAAAATGACTATTTAGCGACTGGTGCAGATAAAAAAGAAGTTGATTTTTCTGTAGATGATGAGATTTTAAACGCCACGTAATGAGTAATGGGTAAAATGGTGTCAACTTAACGGAAAACATCTATCTCGCAAACAACTCAAGTCATCTCATTCCCAGTCAGAGACTGGGAATGAATTCTAGAAGGCTCTGCCTTCAATGATATTAATGTAAGTTGCTAGTTAGGTAAATTGTCAGAATCAGGATATCCAGGATTAAAGGATGAACAGGATGAAACCAGAGCTTTTATTACCAATTACCTATTACCCATTACCAGCCTCAACGAGATAACTAGCAACTTGAGTTATTAGAGGCAGAGCCTCATCAACTGCATTCCTAGTCAGAGACTAGGAACGAGATGTGGTAGGGATTTGAGCTTAAGTTGCCACCTATGGGTTGCCATAAAACCCCACCCCTAGCCTCTCCCCGCAACGGGGAGAGGCTTTGAACTTGTTCTTTGTATGATAAAAAAGTCCAGCTTCTAGCCGTTTTGAGTATAAGTAGGTTGGTGTTGAAAATTGTCGTTATGGCAAGGCAAAAGGCACTCATGCAAGAGGCAAGAGTGAAGAGGGTTTGGGCGATTTTACATTTCTTTACACAGTTTGGTTTTATTGTGTTCACCTACTTAGCAGCCCCGACAGCTTATTTACTACTTTGCCCTGTTTGGAGCAAGAATAGTCTTAAAGATGCGTAGAAACCCAAGAGAATCAATTTTAATGCCAGAAGGTTCAGGGTATTCGCTATATTCTCTCATTTCCCCTTCTAACTGATGCAATAGGTTTTCGTTATCCTGCGTTCTCGCTACTTGCAAGCGATGTTCTAGGATTTTTTGGATATTTTCTTGATGCTTTCTTGCAGTTTGTTTAGCCAATTCCATTCTTTTTATACTCATTTTCGTTATCCTAACAAAGAATTTTAGATTAGACACTGAAGTTTAATCTGAAGAGCTTCATTATTGCTCAAATTCTCGATAGTATGTGCGAATTTAACGAAGTTAAGCAAAGTTCTTCAATAACAATTTTGGCAATCATTGTACAACTTGGTTGTAGCCTTATGTGAAAAAAAATTAACTTGAGACAATTGTCCTTAACTTCGTTAAATTAGTAATTTTTGGCAATTGCTATGAAAATATCCTGAAATTTACAATTCATGTTAATTTATACCCTGATAGCTTTTTTACTCATTTTTTAACTTTGCTAACATCTTCTTAGAAGTCTTCAAAAGATCCCCGACTTCTTAAAGAAGTCGGGGATCTGACTTGGTGATTTTGAACTACTTGGCTTGAGTTGACACAGTTAAAACCTGTGGTGGTGAAGCATCTGGTGGATACAGAAAGTCAACTTGGACTAAAGATGTATTTCCTGGTTTTATATCTAATGAGACTAATGGTTCTCCTAATTCACCGCGCTTCTGAACTAAATGTACAAATTTATTTTGCCATTTTCCCTGATCTTGATAACGCAAGCGTACAGTTCCTCGGAAAAAGATTTGACGAGTCGGTAAGTTGAAAAAGCGGAGTCCAGGTTTACTTAATTGATTTTCTTTGAGTGGAGTTTGAATCGCAACACTCACAGTTTGTGGATTTTGAGTATTGTTGTATAAAGGTAACTTGAGACTATATTGAGTCCCATAATTACCATGAGCGTAATAAGCGGTGTCAGGATAGCGGACTAACATGGGTGCGGTTTGAATTTGATTTGTGCCTAATGTTCCTCCATGTAAGGTACTCAAACCGTAGGAAAAGGCTGCACCAGGTTGGGGAATGGTTAAATACTTGCTTTTTGGGGCATCTACTATGTCTGCTAACCATCGAGAACCCTTGGATACTCCGGCTACACGCCCGTAAATTGTCGGTTTGTTGTTTCCTGTGATGGTTGTGGGGACTTTATCTCTAGGGGTAGATAATTCACCATTATCTAATAAATTTTGCCATTCTGATAAATTCGGCGCACGTTCACTACCGTCAGTATTTATACGGGCAAACATCGCTAAACTAGCAGCATAAACATTACCATTACTTCGCAGTCGTAAATATGTAGACCGACCATTTAAAGGGGGTGTTAATCCTTGAACGGGAATGGGTAAATTTAATAACATCTGGCTTTTCCCTGGGGGAATAACAATTTGGGGAGGAAAAATATCTTGTCTTTTCCCTCTCAAAATATCAGACATAACCCGACTCCCAGGACCAGAAAAAACTGTGCCTAAGTCATTGGGAATTAAAGATGCTATTTCCTTAAACGGGGCATCTGGTTGACTTAAATAACTCGCACCTTGCAATATATTTACTGTCACTGGTTGAGAACCAGGGTTATGTAAGATGATGCCCAAATACAAAGAACGTAAATTTTCCGGTGGGTCAGCTTTGGCAATATGATGGGCAAAAATATCAAACTGTCCGCGCAAGGGAAAATCTAAATGGGCTGATGGGACTTTTTTTCCCGTTGCTGGAAAGGTAGAAAGTAAAATTCCTTCTTCTGATACCAGTTCTGGACTATTGCTGTTAAATACTGGTAATGAATCCAATTTTCCCGGTAAAGGACGGACTGATTGTATTTGTAATATTTCTTCTGGTGGTGGCGTGGCAGGAACAGCTTGAGCAAGGGTGAAAGCAAGTAATAGTGGCAACATAATACTGAGTAAATTTGTTTAAACAGACGTTAATCTCTCTAGAGAAGTGCCAAGTTGTTAATGATCAAAACGAAATCGGCAATTATCTCTGGCGAATTTTCTGGATTTAAAATTGGGACATGAACAAAAATACACTTAATTGACAGTTGGAACTGGTGTAAATAGTCCAATACTTTATAATAAAGTCCCTCGCAGACAAACTTACCACAGTCGTAGCTGATCTCAACTGCTGCTGTTTGGACTAATAATTTTTCGAGATCAACGCTGGTTTGGAAAATATTTTCAGGGGAATTTATAGACTCTTGAGGCAAGATGTCGAGAGAATTTGGAGATTTTACAGGCAAGATGCCTGTACCACGGGCAAGGACTTCTACGCTTAATTGGCAACGAGTTTCCGCCATGCCACAACAAATAATGTAGTCTGGTTGGAGTTCATTGATTTTGGCAATGACGCGGGAACTTGCCAGTTGCACATCTACAGGTAAACGGGGCAAAAAATTTAAATCATGGGAGAGTGAAGCCATTTTGGCTAGTGCGAGTAACAAGTCATCGGATGAATTTGACTCTTGTTGGCTTAACCAAATGTCAAAAGAAGTTAATAGTATTTTTTTTTGCATTATAAATAATAATTAGAATTAGAATAATTAAAAGCCCTCCCTCATAAATTTACAAGGAGCAGCTAAATGGCAGTGATTGCAGTTGTTGATTACGATATGGGAAATTTGCACTCTGTTTGCAAAGGATTAGAAAAAGCTGGGGCGACTCCTCTGGTTACTTATTGTTCTCAAGAGTTAGCAAAGGCAGATGCTATAGTTTTGCCAGGAGTGGGAGCATTTGATCCGGCGGTACAACATTTGCGATCGCGTGGTTTGGAACAACCGATTAAAGATGCGATCGCCTCTGGTAAACCGTTCCTGGGTATTTGTTTAGGATTACAAATTTTGTTTGAATCCAGTGCCGAAGGAACGTTACCAGGATTAGGAATTGTGCCAGGAAAAGTCCGCCGGTTTCGTTCTGAACCGGGGATGACGATTCCCCACATGGGTTGGAATCAACTCCAACTCAACCAGCCAAAAAACCTTTTATGGGAACATTTACCTATAGATCCTTGGGTTTATTTTGTGCATTCTTACTATGTTGAACCGACAAATCCCCAAGTGCAGGCGGCAACTGTGACTCATGGTGATCAAAGTTTTACAGCAGCGATCGCTCATGAAAATCTCATGGCTGTCCAATTCCATCCTGAAAAATCATCAAATGTGGGATTGCAAATTCTATCTAATTTTGTGGCTCAAGTCCGTGAAAAAGTTTTTGCTTAACAAAAGTTTGCAATATTTTCAGGTGTTTATTTACTCAAAGTTGAATATCTAATGATCAATTAAGTAATGAGTCTAAGAATTTACGGGAATCGTCTGCTTAAAACTTTACCAGGTGAACATACCAGACCTACCAGTGCGCGAGTCCGGGAAGCATTGTTTAATATTTGGCAGGGGAGAATCAGTGGTTGTCGCTGGTTAGATTTGTGCGCCGGTAGTGGTTCTATGGGTGCGGAGGCTTTGTGCAGAGAAGCCAGTGTCGTGATTGGCATTGAACAATCAAGTCAAGCCTGTGCCATCATCCAAGAAAATTGGCAACAGGTAGCCAAACCAGAACAGAAATTTCAGCTATTACGGGGAAATATTACTCAACAGTTAAAAAAATTATCAGGTCAAAAATTTGACAGAATATATTTTGACCCACCTTATACTAGTGGATTATATGAACCAGTATTACAAGCGATCGCTCAATATCAGCTTTTAGATTCCCAGGGAGAAATAGCAGTCGAACATCGTTACCAAGATTGGACACCACTAACCATCCCCAACTGGGAAATCTGTCGTCAGAAAAGCTATGGTAAAACCGCTTTGACATTTTATCAAGAAAGAATTCAGGAGTCAGGAGTTGCAGAAGTTCAGAATCAATAGACTAATTAACCACCCAGAACTAATAACGTAGCGTGGCGTAAGCCATAGTTCCGGGCTAATACCCAAAGTCCACTTTAGCAGTCTTCTTTAGAAGACTTCTGTTATTAGCCTCAGAATGAATTCTGAGGCGGGTGTTAGGACTGAGGCAAGAGGTCTATGGTAAAGGCAATACTCCTCACTCCCAACTCATCAATCAATATCAGCCGCCCAATTCTGTAGGACGCTTATATTGTCTATAGGCAGCGTAAAATAAACCGCTTAAAGTCACAAAAACTAAACCAAGCACAATACCTGATAGTAGGGGTTCAACCACTGTAAAGCTCCTTGTTGCAATTATTGAAAGATTTGATTCCTGTTTTTCATTTTACCAAATTTTGCATTAATCCCGCGTTCCATAGTAGCTTTAAATTTGACACTCCCCGGTCCAAAGACGCGAGAATTCTATAGAGAGTTTCAGTCTATATCTCTCAGTTATCCCAGCTTCAGGCAGGGTTCCTTCAATATTTCGGTTCTTGCCCTGATTCTGTTTACCATTACTGGCAGAATCATCTCTGACAAGCGTAACTTTCCGAGAGTCCCCCGGTAGGTTTTTAATGTCTTTGCTTACAATCTGATTGTATCACGAATATAGATTAAAATATAAATACTAGATAAAAATTATCATTTGTACTTGCGAACACCATCAAGAAATTTTAAGCTATGTGTAGGAAATGAAAACTTGCACATTGTCAAAGCAAACCTTTTGGATAACCAGCTAATCAAACCTGAAACCCTCATTCAACAGATCGTTATCTTCATCGTAGCGATACTGATAGCCCTCCCATTGATCCTGTTTGGGATTGAGATCGTCAAAGCCTCCGATCCTTATGTTAAAAGTGTTCTATCCCGTCAAGGCAACCCAGTCCAGGGGAAAGCTATTTTTCAAATCAACTGTGCTGGCTGTCATGGTTTAGACGCAACCGGACTAGTTGGTCCAAGTTTACGTGAAATCTCCAAATATAAATCCCGCTATGGACTAATTCATCAAGTAACTAGTGGGGAAACTCCCCCCATGCCAAAATTCCAGCCCAGTATCCAAGAAATGGCAGACCTTTTAAGCTATCTAGAAAGTCTATGAATAAGTAGGTTGGCGTTGAAAATTGTCGTCATAGCAAGGCAAGAGGCAAGAGGCAAGAGGCAAGAGTAAAGAAGTTTTCAGCGATTTTACGTTTCTTTACACAGTTTGGTTTTATTGTGTTCACCTACTTAGTTGTGCATAATTACGGGAGAAAGAAGAAGGAGTACAATTCTAGAGATTGCTATATTCTTGGATGTCCAGACGTTTGATTAAAAGTTTTTATAAGATTTTTCATATAAAAAACCATTTCTCAACGCAAAAGTAAATTGAGAACTTTATGCCAAATTTAGTTAAAAGTAAATCCCACCGCCGACTAAAACGCCAACTACTTATGGTGATGCTGGTGATTTTTGCTTGGAGTGTGGCTATAGGCTGGATATTGGGATTCGCCACTAGCGCCCACAGTGCAAACCCGGTGGACTCAATTGGGACTGTTGATGTCATACCAGCACAATATCAACCAGGACAAGAACTGTATTTAGAAAACTGCTCATCTTGTCACATCGCATTACCACCTGCTGTATTTCCTAGCCAAACTTGGAAAAATCTTTTACAGGACTCCCAGCACTATGGCGCACAAATTAAGCCCTTAGATAAGGTTTCACATTTCTTGGTATCAAAATATCTTTACACTTTTTCCCGTGTACAACTACAAGAGGAAGCAACACCCTATCGTCTCAAGGACTCTCGTTATTTTAAGGCTTTGCATCCCAGTGTGAAATTACCCAAACCTGTAACTATGAGTAGTTGTGTAAGTTGTCATATTGGGGCTGATAAGTATAATTTCCGCAGCCTCAGTGCAGAATGGGAGTAGAGTTAGGGGGCAGGGAGAAATAATTTAATGACAACTGACTAATGACAACTGACAACTTACTAATGAAGCAGTTTAAATATTAAGATATTAATTGAAATCTATGATTGTATAAAGGCGACAGGTTTGCTTTCATTCGGTTTTTGAGTAAATTCTCATTTTACACCCATCCATAAGCAAAAGGGCTGGGTTACATTAAGTGTCTATAATCGAATAACCAAAGCTTTAATCTCCATTCCTCTTGATTTAATTCTATAAACTGCCATGCTAAAACTTTTGTTGGGCGATCCCAACGCTCGTAAACTTAAAAAATACCAACCTTACATTACAGAAATTAACCTCTTAGAGGAAGATATTAAGCCGCTATCTGATGAACAGTTAAAAGCTAAAACCGTCGAGTTTAAACAACGGTTGGCTAAAGGCGAAACTCTAGATGATATTTTACCGGAAGCCTTTGCTGTGGTTCGGGAATCGGGGCGGCGTGTCTTAGGATTGCGACATTTTGATGTGCAATTACAGGGTGGGATAATTCTGCATACCGGACAAATTGCCGAAATGAAAACTGGTGAGGGGAAAACTTTGGTAGCGACTTTACCAAGTTATTTAAATGCCCTGACTGGTAAGGGCGCCCACGTAATTACTGTGAATGATTACCTGGCGCGTCGGGACGCGGAATGGATGGGTCAGGTACACAGGTTTTTGGGGTTAAGTGTGGGGCTAATTCAGTCCACTATGACCCCCAGCGAGCGCCAAAAAAATTATGCGTGTGATATTACCTATGTCACCAATAGCGAGATTGGCTTTGATTATCTCCGGGATAATATGGCTACATCTATGGCTGAGGTGGTGCAACGTCCGTTTAATTTCTGTGTGATTGACGAGGTAGACTCGATTTTAGTTGATGAGGCGCGAACTCCATTAATTATTTCTGGTCAGGTGGAAAGACCGACAGAAAAATACCTGCAAGCGGCGGAAATTGCTTTTAGTCTCAAAAAAGATGAGCATTACGAAGTTAATGAAAAGGATCGTAACGTTCTCTTGACAGATGAGGGTTTTGCTGAATCGGAAAGTCAGTTGGGTGTGACAGATTTATTTGACCCGGAAGACCCTTGGGCGCATTTTATGTTTAATGCGATTAAAGCTAAGGAATTGTTTCTCAAGGATGTAAATTATATTGTCCGCAATGATGAAGTGGTGATTGTGGATGAGTTTACAGGTCGGGTATTACCGGGCAGACGGTGGAGTGATGGGTTGCATCAGGCAATTGAAGCGAAGGAACACGTAGAAATTCAGCCAGAAACCCAAACTTTGGCGACAATTACCTATCAAAACTTATTTTTGCTGTATCCCAAGTTGGGGGGAATGACGGGAACGGCGAAAACGGAAGAGGTAGAATTTGAAAAGATTTACAAACGAGAAGTCACGATTATTCCCACTAACCGGATTAGAAGACGGGAAGACTTGTCTGATATGGTGTTTAAGACTGAACCAGGGAAGTGGAGAGCGATCGCTAAAGAATGTGCTGAAATGCACGAAAATGGTAGACCTGTGTTAGTGGGGACAACCAGTGTCGAAAAATCCGAACTTCTCAGCCGACTCCTCAAGGAAATAGATATTCCCCATGAGTTGCTTAACGCTAGACCAGAAAATGTGGAGCGGGAAGCGGAAATTATTGCCCAAGCTGGACGCAGTGGGGCTGTAACTATCGCTACCAACATGGCAGGACGGGGTACAGATATTATCCTGGGTGGTAATTCCGAGTATATGGCGCGGTTGAAACTACGGGAATACTTTATGCCCCGCATTGTCAGCCCTGAAGATGATGAATTTGGCGTACAAAGGGCTTCGGGACTACCTATGGGTGGTAGCGGTGGTGGACAAGGCTTTGTTCCTGGTAAAAAGGTGAAAACTTGGCGGGCTTCTCCAGAAATTTTCCCCACCCAATTAAGAAAAGAAACAGAACAGCTTTTAAAAGCGGCTGTAGAGGTGGCTGTTAAGGCTTACGGTGAACGGAGTTTACCGGAGTTGGAAGCAGAAGATAAGGTGGCTGTGGCGGCGGAAAAAGCCCCGACAGATGATGTGGTAATTCAGAAGTTGCGGGAAGCTTACCAACAGGTTAAGCATGAGTATGAAGAGTTTACCAGCCGCGAACATGATCAAGTGGTGGAACGTGGCGGTTTGCACGTTATTGGAACGGAACGACACGAATCACGACGGATTGATAATCAATTACGCGGACGGGCGGGAAGACAAGGCGACCCAGGAACTACCAGATTTTTCCTCAGTTTAGAGGATAACCTATTACGAATCTTTGGGGGCGATCGCGTTGCCGGCTTGATGAATGCGTTTCAAGTGGAAGAAGATATGCCCATTGAGTCGGGAATGTTAACCCGCAGCTTAGAGGGCGCACAGAAAAAGGTCGAAACCTATTACTACGACATCCGTAAACAGGTGTTTGAGTATGACGAGGTAATGAATAACCAACGTCGGGCGATCTATGCGGAACGTCGCCGGGTATTGGAAGGTCAAGACTTGAAGGAACAGGTGGTTAAATACGCGGAAAAAACGATGGATGACATTGTTGATTATTACATCAACCCTGATTTACCTTCGGAAGAATGGGAATTGGATAAGTTGGTGGATAAGGTGAAGGAGTTTGTTTACCTGTTGGCTGATATGCAGTCTAGCCAGTTGGAGGATATGGTGGTGGTGGAAATTAAGGCTTTCCTCCATGAACAGGCGCGAATTGCCTATGATATGAAGGAATCGCAAATTGACCAAATTCAACCAGGTTTAATGCGTCAAGCGGAACGGTTCTTTATTCTCCAACGCATAGATACTTTATGGCGGGAGCATCTGCAACAAATGGATGCTTTGCGTGAGTCGGTTGGCTTGCGTGGTTATGGGCAAAAGGACCCACTGATTGAGTATAAGAGTGAGGGTTATGAGTTGTTCTTGGATATGATGGTGAATATCCGCCGTGATGTGGTTTATTCTCTGTTTATGTTCCAGCCTCAAGCGCAGCAAACTGCTGAGATGGTTTAAGGTAATATTTTCACGCGGAGACGCAGAGAGTTTTTTCTGCGTCTTTGTTTTAGGGACTTCCAAGAAATAAATTATCCTGATTAACGAACCACGGAGGCGCAGAGGACACAGAGGAATAAGGGTTTTGAGATATTTTTGCGTTAGGTGGTTTATCGGTTGTCAAGAGATTGCTTCCTTTCACTCGCAATTTTATCACTAAGTAGGTTGGCGTTGAAAATTGTCGTTATGGCAAGGCAAAAGGCAAGAGGCAAGAGGCAAGAGGCAAGAGTGAAGAGGGTTTAGGCGATTTTACATTTCTTTACACAGTTTGGTTTTATTGTGTTCACCTACTTACCAAATTTTACTCATATTCAACACAAACCTCGGTAAAATAGGATCACAACTCACAGTATCAGGATTTTCTAAACACTCTTCTACTTGTCCAGGACGATAAATATAAACTCGGCGATTTTTGCGGTCAATTAATAAACCTAATTGGATTCCTGGTTCTTGTATATATTCCTGCATTTTATCCTTTAAAGGCTGCAAGTTATCAGAAGCAGACCTTAATTCAATCACAAAATCAGGACAAATAGGTGCAAACTTCTCTTGTTGTGCAGGTGTAAGTTGATTCCATCTTTCTAACTTTACCCAAGCAGCATCAGGAGAACGTTTCGCACCTGTAGACAGTGTAAATCCTGTACTAGAAGAAAATGCTATTCCTGTACCATCTTCATCTGTCCAATTCATTAATTGTTGGATAATTCTACCTTCTCGATTTCCTGTTTCTGAACCTGCGGGTGACATGATTGATATATCTCCAAATCTATTTTTCTCAATCCGTAAATCACGGTTTAGTTGACAAAATTCAAAAAATTGATCATCTGTCATTGATGAAGGCATTTGTAACATTAAGGGAGATGAAAGCATAATAATTTCCTTCCGTTTATTTAGTTTACCAAATTTTATTCATATCCAAAACAAATCCTGATAAAACAGATTCACAACTCACAGTATCAGGATTTTCTAAACATTCCTCTATTTCTCCAGGATGATAAATATAAACTCGGCGATTTTTACGGTCAATTAATAAACCTAATTGGATTCCTGGTTCTTGCATATATTCCTGCATTTTATCCTTTAAAGGCCGCAAATTATCAGAAGCTGACCTTAATTCAATCACAAAATCAGGACAAATAGGTGCAAACTTCTTTTGTTGTGCAGGTGTAAGTTGATTCCATCTTTCTAATTTTATCCAGGAAGCATCAGGAGAACGTATTGCACCTGTGGAAAGTGTAAATCCCGCACTAGAAGAAAAGCCAATTCCTGTACCATTTTCATCTGACCAAATTGCTCACTGTCCAATAATATGAAATTCTCGATTTCCCGTTTCTGAATCAACAGGTGGCATAATTAATATATTTCCGAATTCATTCCTCTCAATGCGTAAATCACGGTTTTCTTGACAGAAATCAAAAAATTGATCATCTGTCATTTGCACTGATGAGGGAAAATGTAATATCAAAGGTGATGAAATCATAATTATTTCCTCCATCTGAAATTAAAATCAATTTTACCACAAGCCGTTGCTGAAATTAGTTAATATATAGTTACCAACGGTTGAGCAATTAAAAGCAGAATTAAACGCAGATTTCGTGGAAATTCCCTATAGAATATAAGATACAGGAATTAAACAAAGGGTAAATATGCGATTACTACATACAATGCTGCGGGTAGGTAATTTAGAAGAGTCCTTAACATTTTACTGTGATGTATTGGGAATGAAGTTACTCCGCCGGAAAGATTATCCAGCGGGAGAATTTACCCTGGCTTTTGTCGGTTATGGAGAAGAAAGTGATCATTCAGTTTTAGAACTCACCCACAACTGGGGCGTAGAAAAGTATGATTTAGGTAGCGCCTATGGTCATATCGCTTTGGGTGTGCATGATATTTACGCTACCTGTGAGACTATTGGAAAACTGGGTGGTAAAGTAGTCCGAGAACCAGGACCTATGAAACATGGTTCAACAGTAATTGCTTTTGTGGAAGACCCAGATGGTTATAAAGTTGAATTGATTCAGTTAAAAACTCCAGAATGATTTAGGGTAGAGGGTAAGAAGAGAACTTCTTTACCCATTACCCAAATCCCTCCTAAACTTAAATTACAAGTCTAAAATCTAAAATTTTACAAATGCAGCCTACAGATCCTGATAAATTTACTGATACAGCCTGGGAAGCGGTAACAAAATCCCAAGACGTGGTTCGTGCTTATAAACAACAACAATTAGAAGTTGAACATTTAATTCTCGCCCTTTTAGAAGAACCCACAAGCCTAGCTACAGCCATTCTCACCCGTGCAGAAGTTGATTCTGTGCGATTCAAACAACAACTAGAGGCTTTTACCCAACGTCAACCCAAAGTTGGTAAAAGTGATCAACTTTACCTGGGGCGGAATTTAGATTTACTTTTAGATAAAGCTAATGAAATTAGAGCCAAAATGAGAGAGGAGGAAATCTCAGAAGGGCATATAATTCTAGCGTTTGGTAATGATGAACGTGTTGGTAGACGGTTATTTAAAAGCTTAAATATAGATATTGCTCAAGTAGAACTTGGGGTTAAATCTGTTCGCGCTACTCCCAAAATCAAAGCATCTCCAAAAGCAGAAGCAGATGTACAAGAGGAAGCTTTAAAAAGATTTGGACGAGATTTAACGGAACAAGCTAAAGCAGGAAAATTAGATCCAGTTATTGGTAGAGATGATGAAATTCGCCGGGTAATTCAGGTTTTATCTCGTCGTAGCAAAAATAACCCTGTGTTAATTGGTGAGCCGGGAGTTGGCAAAACTGCGATCGCTGAAGCTTTAGCCCAAAGAATGGTGAATGGTGACGTTCCTGAGTCTTTAAAGAATCGCCAATTGATTTCCTTGGATATCGGTAGTTTGATTGCAGGAGCAAAATACAGAGGTGAATTTGAAGACCGTTTAAAGAATGTCCTCCGTGAGGTTACGGAATCAAACGGGCAAGTAGTTTTATTTATTGATGAACTACATACCGTTGTCGGGGCTGGTTCTAATCAACAAGGGTCAATGGATGCCGGAAATTTGCTTAAACCTATGTTGGCGCGGGGCGAGTTGCGTTGTATTGGTGCAACTACCTTAGATGAATATCGCAAATTTATTGAAAAAGATGCAGCATTAGAAAGAAGATTTCAACAAGTATATGTAGATCAACCGACAGTAGAAAATACAATTTCGATTTTGCGAGGTTTAAAAGAACGTTATGAAGTGCATCATAATGTTAAAATTTCCGATTCCGCTTTAGTTGCTGCTGCAACTTTATCAGCGCGTTATATTGCCGATAGATTTCTACCAGACAAAGCTATTGACTTAGTTGATGAAGCCGCAGCAAAATTAAAAATGGAGATTACATCCAAACCGGCGGAATTAGAAACCATTGACCGGCGTTTGATGCAGCTAGAAATGGAAAAGCTGTCATTATCTGGAGAAGAACAGAGTATTTCTCCAACTAGAGAACGATTAGAACGAATTGAACAAGAAATTGCCAGTTTAACAGTTAAACAGCAAATATTTAATGAACAATGGCAAGGGGAAAAGCAGATTTTAGAATCTATCAGCGGGTTAAAGAAAGAAGAAGATGCCATGCGGGTGCAAATTGAACAAGCAGAACGAGACTATGATTTAAACAAAGCCGCTCAATTGAAGTACGGTAAGTTAGAAGGTGTGCAACGAGAACGAGAAGTTAAAGAAGCGAAACTTTTAGAAATGCAAACTCAAGGTTCGACTTTGTTGCGCGAACAAGTCACCGAAGCCGATATTGCCGAAATTGTCGCTAAATGGACAGGAATCCCTGTAAATCGGCTTTTGGAATCAGAACGGCAAAAATTACTGCAACTAGAAAGTCATTTACATGAAAGGGTAATTGGTCAAGAAGAAGCCGTTTCCGCCGTCTCTGCGGCGATTCGTCGCGCCCGTGCAGGGATGAAAGACCCCTCTCGTCCCATCGGTTCATTCTTGTTTATGGGACCAACTGGCGTGGGTAAAACCGAACTCGCCCGCGCCTTGGCTCAATTTCTCTTTGATTCGGATGATGCTTTGGTGCGTTTGGATATGTCCGAATATATGGAAAAACACTCGGTTTCCCGCCTTGTGGGTGCGCCTCCCGGATATGTGGGTTATGAAGAAGGGGGACAACTTTCGGAAGCGATTCGCAGACATCCTTATTCTGTGGTGCTGTTAGATGAAGTAGAAAAAGCCCATCCCGATGTATTTAATATTTTGTTGCAGGTATTGGATGATGGTAGAGTTACTGATTCCCAAGGACGGGCTGTAGATTTTCGGAATACTGTCATAGTCATGACTAGCAACATTGGTAGTGAACATATTTTGGATGTATCTGGGGATGATTCCAAGTATGATTTAATGCGTAATAAGGTGATGGAAGGTTTGCGAAGTCACTTCCGTCCCGAATTTCTCAACCGCATAGATGACTTAATTCTTTTCCACGCTCTTAATCGTTCAGAAATGGGGCATATTATCCGTATTCAACTCAAACGGGTGGAAAATCTGCTCAAAGAACAAAAAATCTCTTTTGAAATATCCCAAGCCGCTTGTGATCATCTTGTGGAAGCTGGTTATGACCCAGTTTATGGCGCACGTCCATTAAAACGGTCAATTCAACGCGAGGTAGAAAATCCTCTGGCTACGAAGTTACTGGAAAATACTTTTGTTTCTGGTGATACTATCATCATTGATAAGGCTGAAACTGGGTTAAGTTTTAGTAAAAAACTTTAAGCATTTTCATTAGTAAATAGGGGGCTTTCTATGGAATTGATTTCTTCTTTAGGGATTACAAGTTCGCAATATCTTTCCAAGGAAAGATTTATTAGTTATCATCATCAGTCGCGGTTATTGTTTTCCTTGGGTAGTCAAGTTAAAAATGTTCTAGAAATTGGTATTTTTAATTCTTTGTTTACAGAAATACTCCGACAAAATAACTATAACGTAACTACGGCGGATATTGATCCTAGTCTCAAACCAGATATAATCTTGGATTTGACGGCGGACTTTATACTACCAAAAGATAAGTTTGATGCAATTGTTCTGTTTCAGGTATTAGAACATTTTCCTTATGAAAAATCTGAATTAGCATTGCAAAAACTCGCCGCAATTACTAAGAAATATTTGGTGATTTCGATTCCCAATGCTACTGAATATCTATCATTGCAAATCAAAACTTCTTTTCTACTTAAAGCCAGACATTTACTCTGGGAAATTCCCCAATTTTGGAGTACAACACCACTTTGTGATGAACATTATTGGGAATTGGGATTGAAAGGATATCCCAAAAAGCGGTTTTTGGAATCTGTTGCTAAAGCTGGTTTGATAATGAGGGAAGAATATGTTGATCCTACTTTCCCATATCACTACTTTTTGATCTTAGAAAAAATATGAGTGCGATCGCTTGTCTAATACCAATTCTGTATAAAGATGCCCCAAATTTAGAAAGGAACGAACCACAGAGGCACAGAGAACACAGAGGAGGAAAAGACAAGGTTACAAAATTCAACGCAGCTTCATAAAGAAATGGTATAAGATCATGAGAATATCCTACTCGGTTTTCTTTTTGGTGGGACGTTTCCGTTCTGATTTCTTCTTGAAACCTACTGCTTGGGCTGCATCACTATCTGACCCAAATTGACCTTTTACTGCTTCTTTCATGGCTAAAACAGCATTATGGAACTCCCATTCTGCTTGTTTGGCTGCGTCTGCGGAGGCTTTAAATAATGCTTGTTTTTCGGTTTCTTCTTGTTGTCTTGTCACCATTTCTGCATAAGCTTTTTGTAATGCTTCCGGTGTGGCTGCTACACGAGCAGTGGTATAACCAGAGACGGCTTTGAGTCCGTTGTAAGAATCTATGTCTTGCTGGAGGTTGCTAGGGGTGATGCGGCGACTAGTATCTGGGGCTGGCATGATAACTTTGTTGTTAAAAATATTTGTATCAGTTTACTATACAATGTTTATTTATGGCAAGACGTTATTTAGATTTTTTATTTGAGTAGATTTGGATTGCTAAACAATGCTTATGTATTGATATCTAATATTTTTGTTTTTTATGCAATGCTTAAAGAATAAATGACAATGGTTTAAAATTGCAATTTAATCTTTTTAGCATTGCTAACATTAAGTCATCAGCTAAGTAGGTTAGCATTGAAAATTGTCGTTATGGCAAGGCAAGAGGCAAGAGGCAAGAGGCAAGAGTGAAGAGGGTTTGAGCGATTTTACTTTTCGTTACATATTACTCTTCGAGAAGCCGCTTCGCGTCTACGGTTTTTTCCGTTCACCTACTTATCTGTTTCTTGTGGTTTCTGTTGCTTTAACCAAGTTTCTAAATCAGCAACTTGTGAAAAATCTAACAAAGCATCTGCTAAATTTTCCAGTTGTTCTATAGACAATGATTGAACTTGCTCGATTAATGATAATTTAATTTCACCAAATCGGCGATTTATTAGCCGTAAAACTAGACGTTCTTCTCCTTTTTGTTCTCCTTCTAGTCTAGCTTGTTCTTTATCTCGTTGATAAAATGGTGCTAACCGCATAATTAACTCCTTATCTTCTGGTTCTGAACTTTTATTGATCTTTAAAGTCTGTTGGAGGTTGTAAAGCAATTCTAACGTTGCTTGTTGGAATGGGTAATTAGTTGGTAATGTTTCTAATTCATCAATTGCTCTTTTTTGTACTGTTTCCCGTCCTAATAGTCTTAACCATAGGGTTTCGGGTGTACGTGGTAATTGATGAATAGCGACAATGGCTGTATTCAAGTAATCTGCTAAAAAGTAGATTCCTGCTGGCCAATTAGGGTTTTCTATGGCTCTAAAGCCGGATAATAGGGTTTGTGATGCTGTTGGTGTCAGAACCCATAGTTTAGGTGTTTCTATGGTAGCTATGGGGTTTTTATTCCGTTTTGCTTCTCGTTGTAATGCACCTCTCACTTCTAATGATTTTAACAAACAATCACAGATTTCTTCTTTGCTTGCTGGATTGCGAAAGGGTTCAAAGATAGCAGGTGTAGCTGCTAGTTTACCTACAGCAAATTGTCATCAAACCCGGAACAAGAACCCCACCCCCAACCCCCTCCCCGCAAGCGATGAGGGGGCTAAGATGTACCTTATATGATTGGAAATCGCTGTAACAATCCTAATATCTCGATGTCGGCGGTTTGTGTGCTGACGGGGGAAAATAATACATCTATTTCCCTGATTTCTCTAGCTAAATGGCTGGGGGCTTCAACTTGTCCAAAGGGTTTTAGTAGTTCTTCTAAATAGTCTTTGGCGAATTGGTCATGGATAAAGCGAGTCACAAGTGGTTTTGTAAAAATATTTAAGATAGTTCTTCCTTATCAAGTTCAGGATAACATATTTTAAATGGGATGTCAATAGATTTATTACCTTTTTTTGGCGATGTTTTTAAGGTGTTAAGAGTTAATGTTTTATTGGGTTGGCAAATAGGGTTATTATTTTTTTCTCACGCAGAGACGCAGAGGCACGGAGAGTTAATTTGTCTGTTTGCGAGATAGTTCTTCCTTATCAAGTTCACGATAACATATTTTAAATAGGAAGTCAATAGGTTTATTACCTTTTTTTGGCGATGAATTATGAATGGATGATAAAAATATTTTTTTGGATTGTTATCTGATGCTTTGGGAATAATTGTCTGAATCAGGATGTCCAGGATTATAGGATTTGCAGGATAATGGAAGATAGTTCTTCTTTATCAAGATACTTCGGGAATAATTGTCTGAATCAGGATGTCTAGGATTATAGGATTTACAGGATGATATGTATAAGAGTCATTATTGTGGATGATTTATGGGTTTTACTTTAATTATTGCGTCATTTTCTATCTAAGCAGTTTTATATTTATGGGTTTGGTAGTTGTTCTTAATGGGTTTTGGTGAGTTAATGATGAATTACGCAAAGCAGAATTAGTTTTGTGAGAGTTTCCCACAAAATCGCACTATATTTATTTAACTCAAGCATGATCTTATTCAGGATTTTAGTAATTTATCAAGTATTTTGACACTTATAATCCTGTAAATCCTATAATCCTGGATATCCTGATATGGCTACGCCACGCTGCGCTATCAGACAATTAGTTTTGTGAGAGTTTCCCACAAAATCGCACTATATTTATTTAACTCAAGCATGATCTTATTCAGGATTTTAGTAATTTATCAAGTATTTTGACACTTATAATCCTGTAAATCCTATAATCCTGGATATCCTGATTCAGACAATTTCATGATTGCATTACAAACTTGTTTTTATGTATTGTCATCAGATGCTTCTGTTTGTTGTTGCAAAAACTCTCGAATAGATGACAATAACTCAGGATTGCTTTCTATCATTTCTAGCAATGCTAATGCTATTTTTGTATTTAGTTCGGGAAAGTCTGCTTATTGAACTAACCTTTCAGCATCATTGTACTTTCCTTGAGATTCATACAATGCTGCTAAATTATTAAGACTAGTAGCGACGGAAGGATGGTCATCACCAAGTTGGCGTTTTAAGATATCTAAAGATTGTAAATAAAGAGGTTCAGCATCATTATATCGTCCTTGAGATTTATATAAGAGTGCCAAATTATTAAGACTAGTAGCGACGGAAGGATGGTCATCACCAAGTTGGCGTTTTAAGATATCTAAAGATTGTGAATAAAGAGGTTCAGCATCATTGTATCTTCCTTGAGATTCATACAATCCTGCTAAATTATTAAGACTAGTACCGACATCAGGATGGTCATCGCCAAGTTGGCGTTTTCTAATATCTAAAGATTGTAAATAAAGAGGTTCAGCATCATTGTATCTTCCTTGAGATTCATACAATCCTGCTAAATTATTAAGACTAGTACCGACATCAGGATGGTCATCGCCAAGTTGGCGTTTTCTAATATCTAAAGATTGTGAATAAAGAGGTTCAGCATCATTGTATCTTCCTTGAGATTCATACAATCCTGCTAAATTATTAAGACTAGTACCGACATCAGGATGGTCATCGCCAAGTTGGCGTTTTCTAATATCTAAAGATTGTAAATAAAGAGGTTCAGCATCATTGTATCTTCCTTGCGCTTTATACAATGCTGCCAAATTATTCAGACTGGTAGCAACATGGGGATGGTCATCACCAAGTTGGCGTTTTAAGATATCTAAAGATTGTAAATAAAGAGGTTCAGCATCATTGTAACGTCCTTGAGAATAATACAATAATGCTAATTTATTAAGCGTATTAGCCAGAGCATCTTGTTGTTGAAATTGAGTTTGCAAAACTATTGCTTGATTCAAATATTTTTGAGCTAGTGCTAATTCCCTTTCCCTATCTGCTGATTTTCCTGATTGTACTCGTTCAGAATATAAATTACCTAACTGGCTATAGAGAGTTTCTAGTTTGCTACTATTTGCTCCCCATTGGTTAATGGCTTCAGCTAATGATGCTTCTAATTGTTCTGGGGAAAAAATCGAACTTGCTTGATTATCTAGAATTACCTCAGAATTGCGATTGATTAATAACTCATTTGTCACTAAAGACGGTTCAGGCTGAAAATGAAATACACCATTACGCCAACTCCAGAAATCAGGTGCTTGCTTGGCAATTTGAGCGTAAATACGTGATGGTATCCATAAAATAATCGGCATTTTTAGTTCTCGCAATGCTTCCCTTGTCCATTGCAAATAACCAAAAAACTTTTTCAACAATTCATCTTGATTGAATGATCCTAATTTTTCTGCACCTAATACTGTGGCTATGGCATTTTCTTTTAATGTAACTTGTTGTGTGATGGCTTGCTTTAAACTAGGTTCTTGACCATCAAGATAAACTCGATAAATATTGTCAATATATGCTAATTCTTTTTCATAATTAGCTATAATATTTTCACGCTGACGATCTGCATCACACACAGCAATGAAAATCTGTAACATCCCAATGCCAGCTTCAATTGAAACTAACAAACTTATATAAGTCTGTTCATTTGCTTTGATAATGGATTCATTGGTTAAGGTGTTCATTAAATTAACTCTTCTAACTTTAACTGTTGAATTACAAGAGGATGAAGATCATACCAACTCTCAGCATTTCTATATTCAATCACATAAACATTGTGGAGCAAATCAAGAAATTCTTGCTGTTTAGGATCATCAGGGCGATAATTCGTATATGTTTGTTGTAAAATCTCCCGGTCAGTTTTGCTCAAAGTAATTGTCATATCATTTCGCAAAATATCAAGTGCTTGCTGCAAAATTGTCGCATCAATTTGCACATCATCAATCGGTTCTAGCTTTCTGGCTTTTTTTCTTAACTCTACTAATACTAAACTACAACATTTTTGAGCAATGCGAACCAATTCCCGAATTACACCACCACTAGATAAAGCAATCTCCAGCAAAATATCATCTGCTAATAAAGTGCTATCAATGCGTTTCCGCAAAATCTCCTGTAATTTAGCTATTGTTGCAGTTACAGGTTGAGCTTCGTTTTTATGACTTTCACCTTTAGGATAAACTTTTAAAACTGGCATCACAAAAATCGGATTACTCGTTTCATCTTCGATATGTCTTTTTAAAACACCATCACGAATTGTGGCAATAGGAATTGTATAAATAACAAAGAAATTAGGTTGTAATAGTGCTTTAATATTTTTGAGAAATATACTTTCAATAGCTGCTAAATCTAGTTTATCTAAATCATCAATAATTACCACAATCTGTTTTTTACAAGCTAAAGAAACTTCTGTAGCAATCAGATTGAGAGTATCTATTAAATCTCGAAAATCACGTTTAAATTTAGTTTCTATAACTTCGCGGATACTTGCTTCAGCCTTTAACTTACTTTTCAGAAAACTCCAAAAATCAAAACCTGCTTCTAATTCAGCCCCAATTTTACTTTCTTCAATTTCTGTCCGTTCTTGAAACCAATTAAAAAATCTTTGTTTTTTGTTAGCATCAATCTCAATTTTTTGCTCCTCCGCTTTATCCATAATTTGGACAGCAATAGCAAAAAGAATATTAATGTGATTGATGGCTGTAGCTTCAATTAAATCAGATATAGAAAAGAAGATTGTCAGATAATTATCGTCAAATTCTCTGGCAAATTCTGCCAACAATGTAGACTTACCACAACCGCGATGTCCTGCAAAAATTAATTGATTGGTATAATCATTACCATCCAAAACTCTCTGTTCTAATTCTGCAATGAAATCATCACCATAAGGAACTCGAAAATCTGCGGTTTCTTCTGTTGTTACCAAAGGTTGCAATTGCAGATTACGAAATGCTTTTTGAAACGCCTCAATCCGATCACTTGCCATTGTTTATGCTCCTTATATATTGACAGTTTTTATGTTATGTCAGTTATATCAATTTTATCTATCTAAAATCAATAGGAGTATGTAATAGATAATTCTTATTCCACAAATCGGGTAATACTGCTAACACCCTCACATTAATGCTAAAATTCACTATATTACGCAGTTGGGCTTTACCACTGTCTTTAGTCTTTAGTCCCCAGTCTAGCATGATGGTAGTGTAATCCGAATCATAATGAAGAGGTATTCCTGACCCCAAAAGAGATAAAATCACGGAAAAATGATTTTCATAAAATATATCTGCAAGTAAAACCGACGGATAACTATGCTAGAACAAGGCAATATCAGTATTCATACCGATAATATTTTCCCGATTATCAAGAAGTCTCTCTACTCAGATCATCAAATCTTCTTGCGGGAACTGGTATCCAATGGGGTAGACGCTATCCAAAAGTTAAACATGGTATCCCGCGCTGGGGAATACAATGGCGAAATTGGTGAACCAGAAATTACCATTAGCATTGATAAAGACAACAAAATCCTCTCCATTACTGATAATGGCATTGGAATGACCGCAGAGGAAGTCAAAAAATATATTAACCAAGTTGCTTTCTCTAGTGCTGAAGAATTTATTCACAAGTATGAAGGTAAGGCAGACCAACCGATTATCGGTCATTTCGGTTTGGGTTTCTACTCATCCTTCATGGTAGCGAAGCAAGTAGAAATTGATACTCTATCTTACCAGGAAGGCGCACAAGCCGTGCGTTGGACTTGTGATGGTTCACCTAAATTTGTTTTAGATGAATCTCCTCGCACCACTCGTGGAACTACAATTATTCTCACATTGGAAGGAGAAGAAGAGGAGTTTCTCGAACCAGCACGAATTAGGAATCTTGTCAAGACCTACTGCGATTTCATGTCAGTTCCCATTAAAATGGATGGGGAAGTTTTAAATAAACAAAAAGCTGCATGGCGTGAATCTCCCAGTAATCTTAAAGAGGAAGATTATTTAGAGTTTTACCGCTATTTGTATCCTTTCCAAGAAGAACCCTTGCTGTGGGTACATTTGAACACAGATTATCCCTTTGTGATTAACGGGATTTTGTATTTCCCGAAAATGCGTCCTGATGTAGATGTTACCAAAGGACAAATTAAATTATTCTGCAATCAGGTGTTTGTCAGTGATAACTGTGAGGAAATTATTCCCCAGTTTTTAATGCCCATGCGGGGCGTGATTGATAGCACTGATATACCTTTGAACGTTTCTCGAAGTGCATTACAAGGCGATCGCACTATTAAGAGAATAGGAGATTATATCGCCAAAAAAGTCGGCGATAGACTCAAAGAATTATACCGCGATAACCGCGAACAATACGTAACAGCCTGGAAAGACTTGGGAACATTCGTGAAATTTGGCGTTCTCAACGATGATAAATTCAAAAAACAAGTTGAAGACATCATCATCTTCCGCAGTACAGCCAAATTAGAAGCCCCTGTAGCCGACACCGCAGCCGTTGAAGTTCAATCTGCTGACGGTGATGTTTGGCAAGATGTTACCCCCACAAATGGCACTAGCATCCCCTACACCACCCTGAAAGAATACCTAGAACGGAACAAAGAACGTCACGAAAACAAGGTATTCTACAGCACCGATGCAGCTACTCAATCCACATACATAGAACTGCACAAAAATCAAGGTTTAGAAGTCCTCTTTATGGACTCCTTCATTGATACCCACTTCATTAACTTCCTAGAACAAGAATATCGGGATGTTAAATTTACACGGGTAGACTCTGACCTCGATAACACTCTTCTCGATGACAAAACTGGCGAAATTGTTGACCCCACCACCAACAAGACCAAAGGAGAAGTCATTAAAGAACTATTTGAGAAAGCCCTCAACAAGCCAAAACTCAACATCCGCACCGAGTCCTTGAAATCAGACGACCCTCAAGGAACACCACCTGCAATGGTGTTATTACCCGAATTTCTGCGGCGGATGCGAGAAATGAGTGCTATGATGCAGCAGCAAACGGTCGAATTCCCCGAAGAACATATTTTACTAGTAAATACTGCTCACCCGTTAATTCAAAACTTGGTTAATCTCAGTCAAGCTAGTATTATTCAGGGTGATGGTGAATCCCCCTCCAGTCAATTAGTTAATATGATGTGTCAGCACGTTTATGATTTGGCACTGATATCTCAAAAAGGCTTTGATGCAGATGGGATGAAATCCTTTGTAGAACGTTCCAATGACGTACTCACCAAGCTAACAGAACAAGCCAGCAAGTAAACAGCCAGATAACCGACTTCTCGGAGAAGTCGGTTGTAACACTTTATTTTTTTAGAGATTTTCTTGATGGTTAATATAAGAACGCAGCACAGTATTAATCATTGATTGATAGCCTTTTCCCTGGTGTTTAAACCATTCTAAAACGTCACTATCTAAGCGAATGGAAATAGCTTTTTTAGTGATAGGTTTCACCATTTTAGCTGTTTTCCAAAAATGATCGTCTAATTCGGGAATATCAGAAGTATCAATGGCAGAATCTGGGATATTTTGGATTTCTTCAAGACGTTTCGGCGAGATATTCATAGTATTGTCTCCTTTCTTTAGGGGTGGCTTTTCGGGCTGAAATCAGGCGAGTTTTGCCGTTTCTTTCAGTATGGGCTACAGTGACAACAATAATTCCTTGTATTGCACCAATAGTAATTTCTCTAATTTCTTCATCATAGTCAAATCGTTCATCAATCGACGTAAAAACGATTCCCTGAAAAATTTCTTGTGCTTCCTCAAAGCTAAGTCCATGTTTTTTCTGATTTTGTTGATTTTTATGTTCGTCCCATTCAAATTCCATTAG
Organism: Anabaena sp. AL93; assembly: GCF_001672085.1. Classification (NCBI taxonomy): domain Bacteria; kingdom Bacillati; phylum Cyanobacteriota; class Cyanophyceae; order Nostocales; family Nostocaceae; genus Anabaena; species Anabaena sp. AL93. The sequence continues at coordinate 33,454 of NZ_LJOU01000014.1, forward strand.
ACTTGTAAATACATTTTGTATATACACCATGGTAACATTAGTGATAAATGGTAAAAATTAAGATTTTCTAAAAGGTTTGATAATACTTGCCATAATTCCCTAGATACTAGATAATTATTCTTTTTCCCGAACTTGTTGGGATATAATGGGAAGGTTGTCTTAAAATAGAACTCTAGGAGATATTTATTATGTCCCGTCGTTGTGAACTAACTGGTAAAAAAGCCAATAACGCTTGTTCCGTTTCCCACTCCAACCGTCACACCAAGCGTCTACAGCACGTTAATCTGCAAACCAAGCGGGTTTGGTGGGCTGCTGGTAACCGTTGGGTAAAATTGAAACTTTCCACCAAGGCTATTAAAACCTTAGAATTTAAAGGTTTAGACGCAATGGCAAAAGAAGCAGGAATCAACCTCAACCATTACTAAATAGTAGGGAACAGGGAACAGGGAACAGGGAACAGGAAATAGGGGGAGGAAAAGTCCTTCGATATTGATTATTCTTCTTTCTTCCTCCTGACTCGTTCTTTCTTCTCCTGACTCCTGACTCCTTTCATTAAACACTATTTAATTTAATTATACCCTGATCAAAAACGCGATTATTAGTACCAATAGCGCTCACTTCCATTCTATCTGCATACACATCATAGGCAGCAAAACTCAAATCACTGGTTGAATATTCTGTCCATTGAGAACGACCAACTGGACGATTACCAGCACCAGCACCACAGATTAAATAGGTAGTTCCATTAATAGCGCGAGTTCGTTCATAATTATGTTCATGACCATTGATATAAAGTTGAACATTGTATTTTTTAAATAGGGGAGTAAAGGTTTTAATAAAACTTGTATTATTTCCATAATGACCAGACGAATAAATCGGATGATGACCAAAGACAACTTTCCAAGGTGCTTTACTCAGACTTAATTCTTTATCTAGCCAAATTAATTGATTTTTCCAATCAGCATTACCATTAGTATCTAAGGCAAAAAACTGAACTTTATTTTGACTAAATGTGTAATAACGTCCCTGCATATTAAAACCAGGATATTTAACTTGGGGAACACCATTATCCGTGCGAATATCATGATTGCCTAAACAAGCATGAAACTTGACACCATTTTTTAGTAAAGGTTGATAAGGGCGTTCAAAAACTTCCTTTATTTTCTCAATTTCCCCATTATTGTAGATGTTATCACCAGCTAAAACTACCAAATTATAAGGATTTTGCTGATGATAAAAATTCATAGCATTTGCTACAGCATATTGTCCTTTAGTCCCAGTTCCTGTATCAGCAACGGAGACAAAACGCAATAATAAATCTTTTTTGACTGGTTTAGCTGCTGTTGCTGATTGTATGAGAGAATTTGAATTTGACAATTTCCCACTCAAAAATCCAGATGCTATGGTGCTGATTCCACTTAAAAACAAAAATTGACGGCGGTTAATATTCATATTTTATTAAAATGGCACAATAGATGATTATAGTCACAATACGTTTTCTACATTTCAATACCTTGTCCATTTTTCGTAGGTTGGGTTAAGCGATCGCGCAACCCAACGCATTTGTTGGGTTTCGTACCTCAACCCAACCTACAAATCAAGACTTTTTCCAATTTGGACAAGGTATTGATATTTTTGATTCGCTAATTTGGGTAAAAGTTCCATGTCAGGAGAAAAACGTAGAAAACCAAGAAGTGAACCCGCACCTACACTCTATCAAAAAAATCAACCAATTTGGAAAACGGCAATTATCCAAGTTTTGCGGGGAACGATTGGTGTTTTAGAAACTACAGTAGTTAAACTGGAGACAGAAACACCCGCTGATACTCAGAAAAAAACTAATTTTTTATCGCGTTGGGATGGATTTTTAAGGACATTCCGCTTATTTCTACCATCAAATATATCTAATAATGTATCAGATACGGTGCTGACAGGGATTTTTGCAGTAATTTTTGTGGTGACAATAGGAATAACTACATTTATGTTTATTCCTAAATCTGTGGAAGTCGCAACTGTTCCCCCGGTAGAAGAGGTTATCCCACCAAAATCAGTTATAGAACCAGAACCAACTCCCACCCCAGTTATAGAACCTGAAGTCATACCAACCCCCACCCCAGTTGTTGAACCGGAAGTCATACCAACTCCGGTTATAGAAACTGAAACTACCCCGACTCCAGTTGTTGAATTAACACCTGAACAAGCTTTACTAGCAGCAATTGAAAATCAGTTTTCAGATATTACCATTGCTGTTAAAAATACGCAGGATAAAAATATTATTTCTCAACTCATAAAACCTGTTCAAGCTAATTTCCGTACCAGCGATTTAACTGTGAAAATTAGCGATATTTGGTATAACCTGGAAAAATCTCAACAGGACAAACTAGCAGCGGATATATTACAACGTTCCCAAGAACTTAATTTTATCCATTTAGAAGTTGTTGATTTTCAAGAGAAAATAATTGCCCGTAGTCCAGTTGTGGGTAATAAAATGATAGTTTTTAAACGTTGAAAGTTCATAGACAGTTATTTTGTTAATAAAGATTAATATCACAAAACATTTCATCTTGATTTCATATTCCCATGAAAAGCTAGAATTTAGTTAAACGCATAACTGGTTCCAAATATTTGCAACAGTTAGGTTTAATGACTTTTACTATTAAATCTTCATATTTTCAAGGAAAAACAAGTTATGAAAAGCAAAAATTTGATTTATGGTTTGATTGGGTTAGTAAGTAGTAGTGCTGTGAGTGGATTATTACTTGTCAGTAACACACAAGCACAAAGTCCCAATTCTGAACACAATTCTCATCATTCATCTAAACAAGCTAATCCCCCCAAAAAAGGGATGATGATGCAAACAGATCAGCATTTTATCGAAATGATGATTCCACACCATCAGCAAGCAGTAGAAATGGCTGATATCGCATTCACTCGCGCACAACATCCAGAAATTAAGAACCTCGCAGTTGCTATTAAAAAAGATCAAACCAGCGAAATTGAACAGATGCGAATCTGGTATAAGACATGGTACGGTAAAGAAGTACCTATAATGACTATGACTGATCAAGGAATGATGGCAGGTCCTGGGAATATGTGTCAACAGATGAATCCACCAGACACGATGAAAATGCCGATGAATGGTAAAATGCACTGCATGAATATGGATTTAGAAACATTAAAAAATGCACCAGATTTTGATAAAGAATTTATTCGTCAAATGATTCCTCATCATCGCATGGCTGTCAAAATGTCACAGATGATTGTTAAAAAAACTGCCAAACCAGAAATCCGTAATTTGGCTAAGTCTATCATTAAAACTCAAACGGCAGAAATTAACCAAATGCAGCAATGGTATCAAAGTTGGTATAAGTCAAAGCCTGTATAAACCATTGTGAAACCCTTATATTGCGCTTGATTTATAACCGTTACGGCTGGTCGTATGAAGAATTTTAGCAGTTCCAAATTTGAGAGACTGAAAACCGAAAATACTTTGATTTTTCAGCCTCCCTAAAATTAGCTTAATTCCAATAAACCTTGATAACCTGTAACAATACGATTACCATCTTTGAGAATGTGGACTTCAATTTGATCACTAGCCCAAGTAATTTTATCTGCAAATTCTGGATTAAAGATATTGACTTTTTGATTACTAGAAGAAACGGGAGAATCAGGAGAATTAATTGCTAGAGATTTCACAAAAGGACCATCAATCAAAATATCTAATTCTGCCAATAATTCTTTTGCACCAGGAGGGGCGGAATCAGATTGTAATTGTTGAAGAGTGAAACCAGTAAAAGACATGATATTTAAACCCGCTGCTTTTAACTTTCTGGCTAAAATTGTTAATGCAGGTGCTTGCCAAAATGGTTCACCACCGGAAAAAGTTACACCCGTATTCTGGGGATTTTTGAGAATACTTTCAGCGAGGGTATCAATAGCAACTAAATCATTAATCTCAAATGCCCAGGAGTCAGGATTAAAGCAACCAGAACACTCACGGTTACAACCTTGTACCCAGACAACAGCCCGACAACCGGGTCCATTAACTTCTGATTGGTCAACATAACCCATAATATTCAGATAACCGGGGGGGATGTCCGCGAGTGCTAGAGATGGGTTCATGGGCTTAGTTTCCATCTTTTCTCAACTCCTTTTCAACTTTTCCTATTACTTGCTAATATAGCGAGACTCGGAACAAGTGTGGAGAAAGAAAATATAAGCTTTTTGAAGTTTGATTATTTTGTACAGTCAACCTTTAGGTTTTTTTAAGCTTTTGCCCAGGAGGGGATGAATGAACGCGCAGCAGCGATCGCATGAAAGAATGCAAATATCCTGTGGCTGGGTTGACCATGATCCCGGCATTTTTGCAGGTCGAAAGACCGTAATTCTTTTTCGATGACGTTTTCGACATCAGCAGCTAAATTTAACCTACCTTCATTGAGATAACATTCGGTGAGAAACAGTAATTTCTCAACATTAATTTCATTGGTTTCCCATTGAATTTCAATAGGAAACTCATAATTTTTGTCTAATGTTCCCCCACTGTAAACGTTTTCCATGAGTTTATTGCCGATAATATATTTAACTTTATGGGTGTTAGCCAGTTCTATTAAATCATTAGCAGTTGGCTTCAATCCTAGACGACGACGGAAAACGGAATCAATAATTTCATATTTACTATTGTCTGGAAATACTGTGACAACCACAGCCGCAATCCCTTCTATATTTCCATAACATCCGATGATGTTTTTACTTTCTTCGCCGTGAACAAATAAGATATCCATAATATGCACCAACTAAATTAATAAGAGGAAATTGAGTTGATAAGATTCTCGCAGACGGAACGGACAATGAAAAACTCAATACCGATAATCTATCAGACTTTTTCCAAAAATTGAAGCTTTGTTCAAAAAAAAAAGAGTCTTTTTATCAATAGGTTAATTTTAGATTAATTACAAACTAAAATCTATTTCTCTAGATAGATGAAAGGGCGGATTTTATTTTGTCTAATTAAATGTTGCTCAATTAACATCTTTTTGGAGTCAGATCCCCGACTTCTTTAAGAAGTCGGGGATCTTATTTATTGTTAACCTGAATAATAAATATTCATAAGATGTCGTTCTGCACCTGCACCTAAAACCCAGCGAATAGTTGTAAAAAACGGATGCCAATTGTCTGTACCATTACCAAAATATTCGGCTGCAACTTTCTCTTCTAAATCATTTATATCAATTGTCTCATCATCAAGTTCTTTTTCTATTTCGTCAATTACAACTAATCGTTGATCTTTCAATCTTTGGACATTAAGTTCCAGAGTATCAATAGTAAATTGAACATTTTCTATAGGAATACCAGAATCTTCACAAGCTTTTTTATCAGGTCTAATTTCACCATCTTTACTACTGAATTTAAATAGACGTAATGTTGGTAAATTCAGAGGATTTAATAATCTACCATCAGGTATGTCACCATCCTTCTTTTTGCCACAACATGGTAAATCTTTCAGTTCTTTCAGTAGTTGTGGATTTTCCAAGTCTTCATCTTTCATTCCACCTGGAGGAAGACAGATAGCAAGCATATTTTGCCAATCTAGATCATGATTATTTTCTTTTGTTGATTGGTTACGAGGAATAAAATGTTCTACAGAACGATTTTTCTCATGAAGGGACATTTCACAATAGGCACAAAGTCCCTTTTGATCAGTCGCTAAAGTGTCACGAATTGCATTCAAAGTTTCTCGGTTCTTTTTTAAATCACTCCATCGCTTTATCTGTAAAGAAAATCGCCCTTTATACTTTTTAAGTTCCTCTGGTTCTGGGGATTTCAGCACTTTTTTCACACCGCATTCCTCCGTTCCAATTTGCGGATTTGCATATCTGCTCTAGTCATATCTGGATCATAAGATTCCCAGTGTTGTAATTCTTGTCTGAGGCGTTTTGCTTCTTCTAATTGACCATTATCAATTGCTTCAAAAAGGCGTGTCAGTGTTCTTGATTCTTCCGTATCTGGTCTTAAATCACTCAACCCTAAAACATATCTGACAATATCTGAACTTTTCATCCCCTTGGTAGGTGATGGACATTCCTTGATTTGATAATCTTCTAATATCTTCACCTGATTTTGTTTAACTGTTGTTACAACTTCGGGACTGTGAGTAGTGGCGATAATTTGAGTGTTGGGAAATACCTTTTTTAAATCAGGAATAATATTTTGTTGCCACGTTGGATGTAAATGTAAATCTAACTCATCAATCATCAAAATGGCTTCTGCTGATAATGGGTTTTCCATGTGTGGGTTTGCTTGTGCTAAACGCCGCGCAAAATCCATCACCAACGCTAACATATTGCGATAACCTGCACTTAATTGACTAAGTAAAAGTTCTCGTTTTTCTCCTGTTTCCATTGTCCACTCAACCATCAATTTTGCAGATGTTGCACCTGAAAAATAAACGCGAGCATTAGGAGCAATAATAGTAGAAATAGCTTTTCGTATTTGCTTTAAATCTGGAAGTTCAAAGTTAATATCTTTTTGATTTTTTCCCTCTCTCAATTCTTCATACTCACGCCAAAAAAACCAAGTGGCTAAATCAGTAAAATTAGCTGTTGCACTTAAAGCATTTTTTAAAGAATCAAATCTATCTAAAGGTAGATTGGAAATATTTTCTTGGTATTCAAGATTAGTTAAATTACGATCACTTTTATAATAACCTATGACAGAAAGCTCAGATTTTGGGTCATTTTTCAAAGTATCACATTTATTTTGCAACTCAGCAAAAAACTCCTTATTTGCTTCTTCTGATAAAGATATACCTGTGACTGCTGTAGAAATATCTTCCTTGTTATAAATAAACTTTTTTTCGTAGACTATTCTCCAATCTAAAAAATCTGTAGTTGATACAGTAAATTCTGCATAATGTTTTTGTTGATTTTCTTTTTGTTTGACTGAAAAATCTTCTTGTGAAAAAGGGTTAGTTTGTTGATATCTTATACTTTCAATTAGCTGAATACAACGTATATATGAAGCAAACATTGCCGCAGCAATACCATCCAATAACGCACTCTTACCTGATCCATTATTGCCAACAAAAATATTGATATCGGGATCTAAATTAACTTCCAAATGCTCAAAGCAGCGGAAGTTTTTGATAATGACTTTTTGAATGTGCATTGATTTATTGTTACAGTTGATTTTATTTTAACATATTACCTCGTTACCGTTAATTGCATTTCTTTGGTGTTAATAATTCTAACTTATTCTCTAAAATCGTCCCTTTCAAATTTGCTCCCTGAAAATTTGTGCCGCGAATATTTGCACCTTTTAAATTTGCTCCTGCTAAGTTTGCACCTTTTAAATTTGCCCAACTTAAATCAGCTTCTGTTAAATTTGCTTCACTCAAATTTGCTTTAGATAAAAATGCGTTTCCTAAATGAGCTTTTGTTAAATTAGCTTTATGTAGGTTGGCTTGATAAAGTTGAGCAGTCATTAATTCTGCTTCATATAAATTTGCTTCACTCAAGTTAGCAGTAATTAAATTAACTGCCATCAAATTTGCAAAACTTAAATTACTGCGAATAAGTTGGGCTGCGGCTAAATCAGCATTTTTTAAATTAGCATTTTGGAAATCTGTACCAATTAAATTAGCATCGTTAATGATAGTATTTTCCAGATTTGCACCACTAAAATCAGCACCAATAAAGTTGCCAAAACTTAAATTAGCCTGGGTTAAAATTGCCCCACTCAAATTAGCAATACTCAAATTCGCTTGACTTAAGTTAGCTTCTATTAATTTGGCTTGATAAAAAATAGCATTACTGAGATTGGCATGACTGAAATTAGTTCGCACCAATAAAGCGTGAGCTAAATTTACTTTATTCAAGTTTACCCCTTGGAGATTTGCTCCGCGGAGATTTTCTCCTAGTAGATTTGCAGCACTAAGATCAATTTCAATTTGGGAATTTTTGTTTCTCCATTCTATCCAGGTAACTGCTCCTGAACGTAATACATTGAGATGTTGTTGATTTGCCATTTTTTGCTCCTTTAGGACTTACGCAAGTTTCACATTTAATATTTTTTGTAAGAGGGTGTTTGAAAAGTCATGATTGCTGTATCAAATCTTTTACCCCTCCCTAACCCTCCCCTTGTGAAGGGGAGGGAAGCAGATTTTTCTTGTTTCCCTTTACAAGGGGAAAGGGGGTAACAATGTGATGAAAATTACGGGATACCACTTTTAAAACATCCTCTAAGGTGCGTCAGACTCGATTATGGGGTAAGAATAAACAGATTTTTAACATTTGACGCACCCTACTAATATGTTAGTTGCGTCAATCTTGTTCCTTATTCGTTACGCTTACCTTGGGAATTTTCCCTTCCAGGTGAGTTTTCAATTGCGGCTAAAGCGCCCGCTGCTCCTGCTAAAATATCCTGTTCTGAGCCACCTAAATAAAGTCTGCCAAAACTACCGACAGCTTGAACTTCGAGGATGTTAATTTGCGCTGCTTTTTCTGCTTCATTAGCTGCTAGTGCTGCATAAGCGGCTGGTTCAACTTCCAATACATAGAGGGTTTGTCCTGCTAGTAGCAGTTGTCCTCGTCGGGTACGGTTAATAAGTTGGGTTTGGTAAGCGTCAATATTGCGGATAATTTGGCTAGAAACTACGCGAGGTTTAATACATTCCTCTTTTTTTACGCCTAAAAATGCCAAAATCGCATCTCCAGCGGCTCGTGTTTCCCCTTGAGAGCCAGAATGCACTTCTAATAGTCCATATAGACGTTCTACTACTTGCACTCCAGGACGAACGGAAGCGGATTTCAGGGCTACGTCCGTAATCTTGTTGATTTCGATACCAGGGGAAATTTCAATCCATAGGGATGTATCCCCCGGTAATGGTAAGAAACCCTGGGCTACTGTTCCCATGTATGCGGCGTGTTGAGGTTGCAGATTGTCTAGAAATACGAAACTGCGTAATTCTATGCCCAAAGTCTTAATTCTCCAGTCATGAGGGTAAACATTTTGGATTTAGATCCCCGACTTCTTTGAGAAGTCGGGGATCTGCAATATATGAGTTTACCGTTAAAGTGGACTAGTTTGGTAATTAGTGATGATTAATTCTTCGGCTGGAGGATGTTTTATTTATAAGTATTAATATGAAATAAGTAAGCCTTAAAGCCAAAATCTTCTGGATTAGAGACTTCCAAGAAATAAATTATCCTAAGAAACGAACCACAGAGGCACAGAGTACACAGAGAGAGAATTTCTGCATCAGTTTTGGGACATTTTTTTATTTGGAAGTCTCTTAGATATTTTAGATGCACAAAAAGGGTTTTACTACTGACCGCTGCTCGATTTTTCATGGGGTCTTTATGTCTAAGACTTTTATGAGATCACGGCATCTTTGATTTTTCGCTTTTTCAAAAAATTAGACATAAATGGCCGCTCAAAGAATAAGTAAAACCAGTAAGCAATAATGAGTGACATCACCGTACCTATTAAATAACATCCTGCTGCAAACATATCTGGTGAGATTGGTAGGTAAAACAGGAAGTAACGCACAAAAACTAAAACTGGTCCATGAGTAAGATAGAGACTATAGGAAAATGTTCCCAGGGCGATCGCTAAAGGATGTTGTAAGATCCGTAGTATTAAAGATGGTTTTTTGTTTTCTATTATTGACTTGGTTAAGGAAATAAATAGACAGGCAAATGCTAGACCGGCGAAAGTTTGATTAATCCATATATGCAGTCCTAGCCGTCGCCATTCAGTGATGACAGCAAGACAGGTAAAGATAATAGCCAACCAACCCCAAGGTAAAGAATTTCTGATAGCTACTAACTTGGGTTTTTGGGAAAATCCAATATCTGCTGCTGCCATTCCTAAACAAAATATACATAAGAACCAAGGATTGGCTGATTCAAATAATCCATTCAACAAATATAGAGGAGTTAAACCAATTAAAAAGGTAATAATGACAATCCCAAATAATCCCAACCTTCGCCATATAGGCAATAAAAATAACGGAAATAAAAAGTATATTTGCCATTCTGTGGCGACAGTCCACATGGGTGGGTTAATAGTTAGATATGAATTACTGTCAAGATTATGAACTAGGAGTAGTTTAAGCAAGACATCCATCAAAGAAAATCTGGGAGAAAATGCTCCTAGTCCTGCTTCTGTATTCCATTGAAAATCCGTAAATTTTTCTAAACCCAAGATAATTGCTGTTAATAGTAAACAGATAAACAGTATTATATAGTAGGGTGGTAAAATTCGCCGCGATCGCTTCTTAATATAATTCATGAAACTTCCTGATAACTGACCATTTTCAGAACGCGCTACTGGCAGCATCAAAACATAACCAGAAAGAACAATGAAAATGACAACACTAAATGCACCATATTTCATGATTTCTCCAAATAATGACCACATTATAGGCAATTGTCCTTCAATTGATGGTTCAATATGTACGAGGACAATATATAAAGACGCTAATCCCCTCAATCCGTCTAAATAAGGAAGATGAAGTCTCTTTTTAGTGGATTCTTCGATAATTTTAGTCATTCAACTAATCTCCTATGCTATTTTTGTACGGACATTTCTTCTCTATTTGCATTTTGGGATTGCAAATTAATTATCAAGAAGAAATACAATATAAAGTTTTTCAAGTATTTGCAAAACCCACAACAAGTTTAGGACTTACACAAAAGTCACGAAATATGAATGAATAAGGAAGTAAATGACAATAAAAAAAGAGGTTTTAGAGATTTTTCACCTAAGCTATAAGGTTCTCAAAATGCCTCTTAAATAGAGGTTATTTAAATGTTGTAGATGGCTATACAAAAGATGCTGATTGATTTGTAACCAAATTTGGTAATCCGCTATATGTACTTGTTCAAAAATCAGAGAAAATACTTTTTTATATTTGGAATTAATAAATACTTCCCTGATTACTGTAACGGCTTACTTTGAGCCAATTTTTAAATATACCATTGTTGTAATCATAGTATGTCAATAAATTTCACTTATGTACTCTTCGTACAAAATACCTTTTTAGTGACATAAATAATGTCTCTCTCTTATTTTAAAATAAAGCTACAAAATAAATATCAAGTAATCGTAAAGTTTAAACATAAATTATGAAGATTTAAAAGTAAACTTAGTTTTATGATTAGTACGGTTACAGCCAGGATACTCTACCCAATACTGTTCGGTTAACGAAAATTTCCACGTAAACAACATATTGTATAAAACCAACAAATCATTGAAAATGTTGGGTTTCGTTCCGATTGCTCCGCAACGCTAACGCGAACAACCCAACCTACGTATTTTTGTTTTTTAGTCTTAACCGAACAGTATTGATACTCTACCAATAAGACATAAGTATAAATAATACTTACGAAAAATAGGGTATTGATTATTGCTGTAGTTTGTGATTTCGTATTCCAATTTAATCTAAATTAAAGTAAAAACTGTATCTGTGCTTACAACTTTAATTTTCCGAAATATATTTTTCATTACAGCTTTAAATAAGAATAATAGCGAGAATGGGGGCAGAAGAAATGATTGTTTATTTTCTATTGTGAAATCATGGTAGTGATATCAGAGAACGTTCAGAACCGATTAACTATACAAACTGTAGAAATTGCCCCTAATACCACTGCGATTCGTTCTCTAGACTGGGATCGGGATCGTTTTGATATTGAATTTGGTTTACAAAATGGTACAACCTATAATTCATATTTAATTAGAGGTGAACAAACAGTTTTAATTGATACTTCTCACCAGAAGTTTCGTGAACTTTATTTAGAGACTCTTAAAGGTTTAGTTAATCCTAAAACGATTGATTATATAATTGTTAGCCATACTGAACCTGATCATAGTGGCTTAGTAGAAGATATTTTACAGTTAGCACCTAGAGCCACTGTTTTAGCTTCTAAAGTGGCTTTGCAATTTTTAGAAGGTTTGGTACATGAACCTTTTTCTAAGCGAATTGTCAAAAGTGGCGATCGCGTCAAAATAGGACAAGATCATGAAATGGAATTTGTCAGCGCTCCCAATTTACACTGGCCAGATACTATTTTTAGCTTTGATCGCCAAACCCAAGTTCTCTACACTTGTGATGCGTTTGGGATGCACTACTGTGATGATCGCACTTTCGACGAAGATTTAGAAGCAATTGAAGCTGATTTTCGCTTTTATTACGATTGTTTAATGGGTCCTAATGCTCGTTCTTTGCTAAATGCAATGAAGAGAATGGGTGAACTTGGTGAAATTAAAATTATCGCCAATGGACACGGACCATTACTACATCATAACCTTGATATTCTTAGAGAATGTTATCACAATTGGAGTCAAAAACAAGCGAAAACAGAAACTACTGTAGGTTTGTTTTATGTCTCTGGTTATGGACATAGCGATCGCATAGGACACGCAATTGGTGATGGTTTACAAAAAGCTGGTGTTGGTGTCGAAGTATTGGATTTAAACACCGCAGAAAGTCAAGAAATTCAAGAATTAGCCGGTCGAGCTTCTGGTTTAATTGTAGGTATGCCTTCTACCAGTGCAATCAAAGCTCAATCTGCAATTAGTTCATTATTAGCAGTTGCTAAAAACAAACAAGTTGTGGGTTTATTCGAGTCCTATGGTGGAGATGATGAACCCATTGATACTCTCAGACGCAAATTTATTGATTTAGGTATTAAGGAAGCTTTTCCAGCTATTCGCATTAAAGAAACCCCCACTGATGCTACCTATAAACAATTTGCAGAAGCCGGCAATGGTTTAGGACAATTGTTAGTGCGGGAACGCAATATTAAACAAATCAAATCTCTCGACGTGAACATGGAAAAAGCGTTGGGAAGAATTAGTAATGGTTTATATATTGTCACTGCCAAAAAAGGCGATATTAGCGGCGCAATGATTGCTTCTTGGGTAACACAAGCCAGTTTACAGCCTTTAGGTTTTACTATTGCTGTAGCCAAAGATCGCGCTTTAGATAATTTATTGCAAGTAGGCGATCGCTTTGTTCTTAACGTTCTTGAAGAAGGCAATTATCAAGACCTGAAAAAGCATTTTCTCAAACGTTTAAATCCTGGTGCTGATAGATTTGCAGAAGTAAAAACCCAAACTGCTAAAAACGGTTCACCCATTCTTACCGACGCACTCGCATACATGGAATGTGAAGTTGTTAATAGCATGGAATGTAGTGATCACTGGATTTTATACTGCACAGTTGCAGATGGAAAAGTTTCCAAACCAGATGGAATTACCGCAGTTCGTCATCGCAAAGTAGGTAACTACTATTAATTGGTAATTGGTAATTGGTAATTGGTGATTGGTGATTGGTGATTGGTGATTGGTGATTGGTAATTACTCCCTTCTCTACCTGTTCCCTGTTCCCTGTTCCCTATTACCTATTACCTATTACCCATTACCTATTCCCTAATTATTAACTAACCATCTTTCATAATAACTATGACACTTCCAGATTCATTCTCTAACGCTGTTGAATCAGCTAAAAATTGGGTTTCTCAAGTTTTTTCGACCCAACAAGTATCCATGAGCGATTCCAGACCAAGAGACGTACAAATACTACCAATTGCTACTAACACAAAAGTAATGCGATCGCGTAGTAAGTCCCGGTTACGGTTTGAAATTGAATATGCTTTAGAACGGGGAACTACTTCTAATAGCTATTTAATAGAAGCCGATAAAACTGCATTAACAGACGCTCCAGCCGAAGGATTTACAGAAATTTATCTGGAAGCATTACAGAAAACTATCAATGTCCAAAAGTTGGATTATGTAATTTTAGGACATTTTAACCCCAATCGTATTCCCACTTTAAAAGCAATTTTAGCGATCGCACCCCAAATTACCTTTGTTTGTTCCCTTCCCGCTGCTAATAATTTACGTGCTGCTTTCACCGACCAAGATATCAAAGTTCTCGTCATGCGGGGGAAAGAAACCCTAGATTTAGGTAAAGGTCATGTCTTGAAATTCTTACCTACTCCTAGTCCCCGCTGGCCTGAAGCACTTTGTACTTACGACCAACAAACCCAAATTCTTTTTACAGATAAGCTATTTGGCGCTCACATCTGTGGTGAAGAAGTATTTGATGATCATTGGGAAACTTTCAAAGAAGACCAACGTTATTACTTTAATTGCCTCATGGCTCCTCATGCAACTCATGTGGAATCAGCTTTGGAGAAAATCTCCGATTTACAGGTGAGAATGTATGCTGTCGGTCATGGACCCTTGGTACGCACCAGTTTAATTGAACTAACCAAATCCTACAGTGAGTGGAGTCGCGCTCAAAAAGATCGAGAAATATCCGTAGCACTTCTCTACGCTTCCGCTTATGGCAACACTGCCACCTTAGCACAAGCAATGGCGTTAGGATTAACCAAAGGTGGCGTTGCAGTTAAATCTGTCAACTGTGAATTTGCGACCGCTGACGAAATCCGTACCAGCTTCGAACAAGCAGATGGTTTTATCATTGGTACTCCTACCATTGGTGGACACGCACCTACTCCCATTCATACCGCATTAGGAATTGTCCTCTCTAGCGGTGATAATACCAAACCGGCGGGGGTATTTGGTTCTTATGGTTGGAGTGGTGAAGCTTTAGACTTGGTAGAATGCAAACTCCGAGACGCTGGCTATCGTTTCGGTTTTGATACCTTGAAAGTCAAATTTAAACCAGATGAAGTCACTCTCAAATATTGCGAAGAAGTCGGTACAGACTTTGCTCAAAGTTTGCGAAAAGCTAAGAAAGTGCGTGTTCCTCAACAATCTGCAACCCCCACAGAACAAGCTGTCGGCCGGATTATTGGTTCTGTCTGTGTCATTGCCGCCAAGCAGGGAGAATTTTCGACAGGGATGATGGGTGCTTGGGTATCTCAGGCTACTTTCAACCCACCGGGAATTACTGTAGCGATCGCCAAAGAGCGAGCAGTCGAATCACTATTATATCCTGGTGGTAAATTTGTCTTGAATATCCTTCCTGAAGGTGTTCATCTGGAATACATGAAACATTTCCGCAAAAGTTTTAAACCTGGAGAAGACAGATTTGCTAACTTCCCCACAGCGGAAGCCGATAATGGTTGTACCATTTTAACAGAAGCCTGTGCATATCTAGAATGTTTGGTACAACAGCGCCTAGAATGCGGTGATCATTGGGTAATTTATGCAACTGTTGACAACGGTAAATTACTCAAGCCGGATGCCATGACTGCTATTAACCACCGGAAAACAGGTTCATACTATTGATGTTTTAAAAGTTTTCGGCGACTAGAAGTCGCTACTACACAAGCAAAGTCCACCTAATCAAAAATCCATTCTATTACATTCGACTGGAAACCGCTGTAAAATACAATGGAGGGCGCACGCCCTGCGCCCCTACGGGTTTTGCGATAAACAACTATAACGTATTCAACCCACGAAGGTGGGTTTTGTCTGTGTAGCCGCGACTTCTAGTCGCCAGGTGGATAATAAAATTAGACTGATATTTTTTAACTCTTACAAAAGTTAAATTTTTTAACTTCCGTAATTTCCACAAAGACAATTGTGAAATACTAGTTTAATCTCAAATTATGAAGGTATTAGTAATCGAAATTTATTAACTAAGTAATTGGACAAAAATATTTACAGTCATTGCGAGGGAAGGGAAGCAATCACAACCCTTGCGATTGCTTCATTTCACTTCGTTCCATATGGCTAATGCCACGCAACGCTTACGCAATGACATTGTGTAATTAATTTTGTCTCACTACTTAGATTGCCAGATACTTCTGAAGTGGTTGATTATATAGTATATTTTTCCCCCCATGAATCCCAAACATACAAAAATTAACTTTCCTCTGTGGCAATATTTAAACCAGCCATTATTTAGCTATCATATTCAAGTAATCTGGAATCCCCAACGTTTTGCTATGCTTTGGCGAATTCAACTTTTAGAACAATGCTGGAGAAAAAAATGTGCTTCTAAGGGTAAACAACAATCTTGATTTGTCAGTTGTTAGTAGAAACTACCAATTACCAATTACCAATTACCAATTACCCATTACATAGATTGACTCAAAAATAAAAATCCTACTTGTAACAAACCAACAACAAAACCTAAAACACCACCCAAAGTGACAATTGCTTGTAATTCATTTCTGACAATTCCCTCAATTGCATCTTCTAACTCAGCAGGTGATGTACCTTTGACTCGTTCTACAATTACCTGATCTATAGATAAAATAGGAATTGCTTGAGATACAATAACTTCTAAATCTTTTTCCAGATACTTTTCTAAAATTAATGCTAAATCCCGTGCAACAACTTCTAAGGAGGTGTTAACAACGCTTGAACTACTTAAGCGATTTAGTAATACAATAGAAATCCTTTCCCAGTCAGCCGATTCTGTTAATTCTTTCAGTAAATTACTACCACTATTTTGTAGATATTGACGGACATTATCTCTAATAGTTTTCCGCAGTTGACGCACTGTACCAACTGGGAGATTTTGCAAAGATAAATTTTGTAATAATTCTTTAATGCGATCGCGCATTTTTAAATCTTTGATTAATTCTTGCAATCGCTTGTTAGTTGCTTCTTTCTCATCTAAGCAAAATGTCCGTAATCGAGTTAAAGTATTTTTCAACCCAAACAAATTTGCCACTACCCAATAAGTACCACTGGTTTTTTCTCGAAAGCTTTCATCAATAGTTTGAATTGTCCGATCTGTTAAAAAATCAATAATAACTTGTCGTAATCTATCTGAAGGTAAAACCACCTCTAGTAACCAATCAGCTAACCGGATAGATTGTTCATCACTGAGTTGAAATTCTAGTAATACTTTGTCAAATATTTGGTTAACTTGGGTTTCTAAAAATGTTTCTTTTCTCGCCAGAACCTTCAAGAGACGCGGTAAAGATTCACCTAATAAATCCCGTAAAATACCAGCTAAAATTTTAGTGCTACGAGGGTTTTTATCACCTTTAACTTGATCAACTACCAGACGTAATAACCAGAGAATTCCACCTTGTAATCGTTCAGGTTGTAGGAGTTTCCGCGCCAGATTTTGCATTTCTTCTGGAGTCAGTAGCGATTTCATAATCGCATTCGCAATATTCTGTCCTAACCGTTCCTGATTACTAGGAATTAAACCAGGAGTAAACGGTACTTTTCGTCCAAAAATATAAACGGCTTTATAGGGACGAAATAACATTTTTATGGCTATGTCGTTGGTATAATAGCCAATTAATCCACCCAGAATGGGGGGAGAGATATATAATAGAATTCTAGACAAATCCACAGGCTTTTGGATTAGGTAATGGGTAATGGGTAATGGGTAAGGGTGGAAGTTTTATTGAATTATTAATTTTGGCTCTACCGCTCCCTTTACGTAAAACAACATTTATTGTAGGTTGGGTTGACGCAAGGAAACCCAACAACTCTTACTATCTTACCGCCAATGTTGGGGTTCACTTCGTTTAACCCAACCTACAAAAATTAAATTAATATTCTTCTCCATAAGGGGAGCGGTAGAACCTTAATTTTTAATTTCTTACTACTAATACTCCCATCATACCGTTAGCAATGGGGTAATGTGTGGCATTCATAAAACCGGCTTCAATAGCTAACTCTATTTGCTCCTTCCCAGTGGGAAATCGGTCTAAACTAGGGCTAATATAAGCATATTCGTCTTTTAAGCCTAGATTAGTAGCTATGGGAACTACCAGATTATCCAAGTACCACTGTTGCACAGCGCGGTACTGTTGATTGTCGGGACGATGAAAGTCTAAAATTGCGGCTTTCGCACCTGGTTTGAGAACACGGTGTATTTCTTTGAGACTACCGGGAATATCTTTAACATTTCTTAATCCATACCCCATCGTGGCTGTGTCAAAATAATTATCATCAAAAGGTAAATTTAATACATCTGCTTCTATCCAATTAATAGGAGGTTGGGGATAGTAATTTTTGCAGCGTTCTTGAGCAGTATTTAGTAAGTTAGCAGAAAAATCTACTCCATAAACTTTGCCTATTTTCCCTACATGACGTGCTAACCGAAAAGTTAAATCCCCACTACCACAACACAGATCTAAGCCAGTATCACCTGGTTTAGCTGCGCTCCATTTGACTGTCATTTCTTTCCAAATGCGGTGTTGTCCCAAGCTTAACTGATCGTTAAGTTGGTCATAAACAGGAGCAATACGATTAAATATAGCGCGGACTTCGTTACTCATTTGTTGAGGGAATAGGGAACATTAAGTTTTTTGGCACTTTCAGGGGTTAGGCGTTGACGGCGAACTTGGTTAGATTCAAAATTGGGTTTATCCATAAATATATCCGTGTTAGCTGCTATTTTGTTATATTTTCTATCTGTATGATGTTAAGAATAGCGCTGAAAACTCAAGTGAGATGCAAATTTCTTTGATACACTAATTCTACAACTATATATCTCACTTATTTTTTCTGACTATTTTCATGAGTAATAAGTCAAAATACACATAAGAGAAGAAGATAGTTTTCCAGATTTATATTTCTTCACGCTCATCACACAGTATTAACTTTTTAAGACGCATCCTTTAATTATGACCGAAATACAGCCCAATTTGCCAAATCCTGACCAAGAAACAGCCACAGAATTATTAGTTAAGCTGAGACAAAAACAGGGGACTTGGGTGGAATGGGGACAGGCGATCGCCTACCTGCAAAAAAATGGTTACAATCCCCAAGACATCTTTGAAGCCACTGGATTTGAACCAATTCAACAAAATCAGGTAATTGTTGGCTCTCAGGTTTATAATTCTATGGAAAAATGTGGCTCATCATCGGCAACATTGGCATATTATAGCACCAAGAGTAGTGATGTCTTATATGAATTGCGTGGATTAACCCAAGAAGACCGAGCCACGACTGCGGATTTGACATATCAATACAAACTTGATGCCGATGTAGTCAGGGATATAGCCAAAGCAGTGAAAGACTATTCTTGGTTTCCTACTTTACCCGAAGGTTTTAGTAAACATCCAGGAGATGCGATCGCCTATCAATCCTGGAAATATGCTAAACAAAAATCTGACTTATCCGAGCGATCGCGCTTAATTGCCAAGGGATTACGCTTTGCTCACTCCGAAACAGCTAGAAAACAACTAGAACAACTGTTAATGGATTTTAGCGTTACGGCTAAAGTAGCACCGCCGATTTTACCATTTTATCGTCTAGAAATTGATGAAGATTTACCCCGGATTTTACCGGTTGTAGGCGAGTTACCATTAACATCACAGGAATTAAAAGCTGTACCATTTATTACCGAAATTCAACCATTTCGGATCGTCAAATTTGCCGGAGAACAAGCTTGGGTATCTTTACCAGGTTGGAAAGTGCTACTAAATGCCGAAGATCCTGTAGTTGTCATTGGTAAAAGCGATATTTTCCCCAACCCCCATCAAAACAAAGTTGAACCAATTATGATCGTTATAGATCGCGCTCAAAGAGAATGGGATATTTCCAATTACTTTGTGTTTGAAAACGGCGATAGTATTGACTTTCAATGGTTTGAAACTGCACCAGCAATTCCCTTGTTAGGAAAAATGATTGTCTTGGTTCGTCCTAAGAAAGTTCTCGATGAAGAATATACCAAAGATGCTTGGCAGATTGACGAGTAATGCAATAGGAGACTTCCAAGAAATAAATTATCCCAAGAAACGAACCACAGAGGCACAGAGTACACAGAGAGAGAATTTTTGCATCAGTTTTGGGACATTTTTTTATTTGGAAGTCTCTAGAAGTCACCGAGTCAGAAAGAAGAAATTAATTTAACAGTTTTGCGTAGATGTGTAAGGGTTTAGCAGTGCTAAACCCCTACCCATACAATCAAGTAGTTAAGATATTTTTATTATATAAGCAGGTTTCATAGAAGACCAAGGGATTATTTTCTGTTGAAAGTTGATGAATTACGCATTGAAGATGTGATTCTTATATTAAGAATATGGCATGGGAAGGAGTTTCGTGATTTTGGGTGAAAACTGAAGCTAGATAGAGACTACACAAGCTTTTTGTGCGAAAATTAATCCAAGTATTTGGGGAGTTGCAAAAATGGCTTGGGTAGCAGGTGATCAGTTGCAAGGTGGAAAATACACTATTGAGAGAAAGTTAAAAACAGGACGATTTGGCATTAATTATATTGCTAAAGACAAACAGCACGATTTTCTGCTGCTAAAAACTTTAGATGTTAATTCACTTACATCTCTTAATCAATTAGAGAAAGAACGTTTAGAAACTATGTTTATGCGAGAAGCGGTAAAACTTACCCTTTGTCAACATGAACATATTGTCAAATTTTACGAACCTTTTAAAGAAGCAGGTTATTCATGTTTAGTAATGGAATATATTCCTGGAGAAACTTTAGATAAACTGGGAAAAATTTCTCCAGAAGAAGCATTAATTTATATTCAACAAATTGGCGCGGCTTTAACAATTGTACATCAACATCATTTAATTCATGGAGATGTACAGCCAGAAAATATTATTTTACGTGCGGGAAAATCTGAAGCTGTATTAATTGATTTTGATTTAGTTTTAGATTTTGATCATGAATTAACAACGCGACGAGTTAGAGAAAATGTCGAGGGTTTTGCATCTCTTGAGCTTTGCACTAAAAATACTAAACCAACCGCAGCTAGTGATATTTATTCCTTAGCTGCAACTTTTTATTATGCCATAACTGGTCAACTTCCTGAAACTGCTTTAAAACGTAAAATTGACAATAAACGTTTAACACCACCACAAGAGCTTATTTCTAGTATCAGTAATGAATTAAATCTAGCAATTCTTAAAGGAATGGAATTAGAAGCCAAAAACAGACCAAAATCAATAGAATTATGGCTAAAACTATTAAATAGCAATTCTTACAATGCCAATGCAGAAAGTCAAAATGCCAATGCAGAAGATCAAAATGTCAATGCAAAAGGTCAAAGTACTAATGCAGCAAGTCACACTAATAACGGAACAGAAAACAAACTTTCTGTAAATTGGGATAAAAGAATGCAGATTTTAACATTAGTTATAGCTGCAATTGCAGCTTTTGGGGCTTTACTTCAAGGTATAGCTAGTTGGAAAAGTTCAACAACACCACCTCCCAATCCTACTTCTACCAAAAAATAAACAGTTTTTAATAAATAAACAGCTTTTTTAAATTTAATGAAATACAAAGTTATCTTATCTGTGTTCATCTGCGTCTATCCGCGTTTAATTCTTTTTTGTATTTTACTTAAATCAGAATTGCTGTAATTTGCTACTCAAAATTAGTATTAATTTGTAAATCAGAGGTGTTTATGACTTGGGTAACAGGACAAAAATTACAAAATGGTAAATATATAATTCAGCAAGTTCTCGGACAAGGAGGATTTGGAATTACTTACCAAGCATTACAAGTTAATTTAAATCGGTCTGTTGTCATTAAAACACCTAATGAATATCTGCAACATGATCCAGATTATGAAAAATATATAGAAAAATTTATTGCAGAAGGACAAATATTAGCAGAGTTATCTAAAGATCCTCATCCTCATATTGTTGGGGTAATTGAACTATTTCAGGAAGGTAATACCTATTGTCTAGTCATGGAATTTATACCAGGTGAAAATTTATTTCAAATAGTTAAGCGTAAAGGAGCATTACCAGAAGCAGAAATCATAACTTATATTCGCCAAATTGGCGCAGCTTTAATAATGATACATCAAGCGGGTTTAGTGCATAGAGATGCTCATCCTGGAAATATTATGATTAAAGATAATGGTAAAGCAGTTTTAATTGATTTTGGCATTGCTAAACAAATAATTCCTGCAACTCAGAGTTCAACAGATAAATCAGCCCATGAAAGATTTGCTCCTTATGAACAGAGATATAAAGGAAGTAGAGATCCACGAGTAGATATTTACTGTTTAGCTGCTAGTCTTTATTATGGAGTAACTGGTCAATACCCGACAAATTCTTTAGCTCGTAAACTTGATGATGAGTTATTAATTGCACCACATAAAATTATTGTCACTATCAGCAAGGAATTAAATCAGGCAATTCTCAAAGGTATGGCGTTAGAAGCAAAAGACCGTCCTCAGTCCATGCAGTCATGGATAGAAATGTTAAATTACAAGCATAAAATTCCTAATACAGTGGCAAAAGGTGGTGATGCAGGAAAAAAAATTGTTAATGTAGTGGTAAAAGGTCGCAATGCAGGTATAGAAATTGTTAATGCAGTGGCAAATATTGTTAATGCAGGAACAAAAATTGTTAATGTAGTGGTAAAAGGTCGTAATGTAGAGGCAAAAGATCCAACAGTAACACCTCCACCTCCAGTTGAAGATACTTACAGAAAAGAATACGTTTACTCTAGACCTACAGTAGAGGAAGAAACTATTAGGAATAAACCAGCTAGAACAATTCCTTGGGTTTCGTTGACTATATTATTATTGACTTATTGGCTAATTGGCTTCATTTTAACCGTCGTTAATCCTCCGTTTTGGCTTTGGGCTGTGGTTGTGGTTGCGACTGTGGCTGTGGCTTGGGACGTGGGGCGGGCTGTTGCTTGGGACGTGGCGCGGGTTGTGGCTACGGCTTGGGTTGTGGAGCCGATTCTGGCTGGAGCTTCTGTTTCGGCTGCGATTCCGGCTGCGATTTCGGCTTGGGTTGTGGGTGGAGTTGCGGCTGGGGCTGTGTCTTGGGCTGGGGCTGAATTAGAAACATCCTTTAGCAAGTTTCATACTTTTCTAAGTTTGGCTGGTACTTCCAACGTCGGCTTAGGTTTAGGATGGATAGTACACCGACTCTTTAAGCTGGTTGGATAGTTTGTATGATCTATACAAGAAGTAAATAGAAACCGTATTCTTGGGTAGAGTTAGATAAATGATCCCTAGCTTCCTTAAATAGCCCAAAAACCATCTGCGTTTATCTGCGTTTATCTGCGTTTGAATTACTCCATAAGTTATAATCTATTTAAATAAAGTCCATTAAATCAAGAGAACCTAGATTATGGTGACATTAGAAGAGGCAATTTTAACAGTTAATCAACTTCCTTTTGAACAAAGAGAAATGTTATTAGAAATTATTAAAAATCAAATGATTGAATCTCGTCGGGAAGAAATTGCTGAAGATGCAAAAAAAGCGATTTCAGCCTTTCACAGAGGAGAATTAAAACCTCAATCTATGGAGAGTATTATTGTTGAATTACAGGCAAGTTTAACATAAGATTAATGAGAGAATTAGTTTTAACGCCTAATATCAAATTTAGTCATCTTTAGATGACTTTTGCTATTAGACTGGGAATTCATTCTCAGTCGGGCTATTTCTTTTTACTTCCATTAAATCCAAAACCGTCACCATTACATTTAATTTAATATTACGCTTCCGGTTCAATCCCCAAAGCCCGTAATTGTGCAGTCAAACGATTTGCTCTTTGTGTTTCCTGTTCGGCTCTTTCATTACCAGTCAATAACAAATTGCCTTGCAAATCCCACCACCGCAGCCAAGGTAATTCTGCATTCTGATATTCACCTTGCCATAAACCCAACTCCACACCCATAGGTGTAATTGAATAATGTCCTCGTTCATTTGCTGCTAATAACTGATATTTTCCACCAATTAATTCATAAACTTCTATACTGGCTTTATTAACTTCATAAATGCCATAAAAAGCAGGTTTAATCACCTGTTCATAAATCCAAAATTTACCTTTCCAAGGAGTTTTATCTCGCTCTTCTGCACCATTCCCCGAAACAAATTCTAACACAATTAATGGCGAAATATATTCTTGCCAAAGGACATAGGAACGTCGGGTTTTACCATTGAGTAAAGGTGGGACATTCGGGACATAATACCAGTCTGGGGCTTCTGCACCTTTTTCTGGTGGCTCGGTAATACGCCAATAGATACCGCAATCTTGACCTATAGTATATTGCCCATCTGGATGGAGTTTTTGTAATACTTGTGTGATGGACTCTGTTAGTAGAATGCTTTGGGGATGTTCCTGGAAGTTTTTCACAAATGTACCGTCCGACTCTGGGAGTTGAGTGTGGTCTGGAAGAGAGGTTTCTGGATAAGGGCGTAAGTCTTGATCTTCCTGGATATCAGTTGTAAAAGTCATTATGTCCTCCTGCTGGTGTGAGGTTTATTCTAGTTTAGCAAAATTAGAGGGTAAAGCGATCGCCCAGCGCTCCGCAGGCATCGTACGATGTAATAAACCTACCCCTGTAGATATTCCTCTCATTGAGGATATTAACTTAAATCAAATTACACAGCTTGTATAAAAACTAATGACTAATGACCAATCACCACTGACTAAATTAAAAGAGAATATCGCTGTCATTCGCGCCCAACTGCGCCCAGGACAAACGCAAATGGCGGATTGGAGATGGGGACCATTGGCTGTGTCTGCTGTGCCTGGAGCGGGAAAATCAACGGGAATGGCGGCAGCCGCAGCGATCGCTATTGCTCGTCAATATGAGGATTATTTAAATACTGGCAATCAGAATTATAAACAGTTAATTGTTGTTACTTTTACCCGTTCTGCTACTGCTAATATTAAACTTAAAATTCGGGAAAACTTAAAGAAATTATCTTTACCACAAACAGGATTTGCAGTTTATACTTTGCATGGTTTAGCGTTAATTATTGCTAGTCGTCATCCTCATTTATCGGGTTTACAATTAGAAAATGCGACTTTAATCACACCAAATCAAAGTCATAAATTCATTCGCACAGCAGTAGAACAATGGATTGCTAATTATCCAGAAATTTATCTACGCTTACTTGCAGGAAAGCAATTTGATGGAGAAGAAACCGAAAAACTCCGTCGTCAATCGGTGCTGCGAACGGAAATATTGCCAGATTTAGCTTATACGGTGATTCATGAAGCCAAAAGTTCGGGAATATCGCCAGCAGATTTATTAAAGTGGAGTGAACAAACTCATAATAAATATGACATTTTAAGAATAGCCGCTGGATTATATGAACAATATCAAAAAATCATGCAGTTACAAGACTTTATTGATTACGATGATATGATATTAGGGGCTTTAAAAGTTTTGCGAAATCCTAGCACCTGCCGCATTGAACAAAATAAAGTTTTTGCTGTTTTTGAAGACGAAGCTCAAGATTCTAGTCCTTTACAAACAGATTTATTAGAAATACTCGCTAGTCAAGAATATGCAGATAAATTAGATAAATCAGCTTTGAATTTAATCAGAGTTGGTGATCCTAATCAAGCCATTAATTCTACATTTACACCTGCTGACCCGATTTATTTTCGGGAATTTTGCGAAGATTGTCAAATTCAAGATAGACTAGCGGAAATGGATCAAGCTGGGCGCAGTACGCAAATAATTATTGATGCAGCTAACTTTGCTTTAGAATGGGTCAATAATCAAGATTTTGCCAAAACTCAACATAGACAAGCACCATTTAGAAATCAGAAAATTCACCCAGTTAATCAAGAAAATGGCAATCCTCAACCTGTGGGACAAGGTTTCGAACTTTATACTCCTAGAGATATTCATCATACAGTTGAATTACTTTCCCAAAGAGCAATTGAACTATTTACAGAAAATCCCCAAGCTTGTGCAGCGATATTAGTGCGAGAAAATCGTCAAGGACGATGGTTAGCTGCGGCTTTAGAACCAATATGCAAAGAACATAAAATTAAACTTTATGATGTGGGAGAAAAAGAACGTCGTTCTCATGTTCCTCAAGAGATATTATCATTATTGCAGTTTTGCGATCGCCCCCATTCCCCCGATTATCTCAAAGCTACCTTAGAAGTCCTTGTAGAACGACAATTAATTCCTACCCAAGATATTAACACTCTAGCTAGTTTACCTGAAGAATTTCTCTATCCAGGTCTTTTAGCCACACCCCAAACAGAAATAGTCCAAAAAGCGGCTCATCTTTGTCGGAGTCTACTCAGGGCTTATTTAGAACTACCATTTTATCAAATAATTTCTTTTTTCGCCTTAACCTTAAAATATGATCAAGCCGAATTGGCCACTGCGGATAAACTTGCAGAACGGGTAAATCAGCAAATTTTTGGTAATAGTTCTATGGGGGCAATGATCTCAACTTTAAGTGAAATTGTCAGTTCCGAAAGATTTGAATCTGTAGAACCAGAAAATGTAGAAGCACAATATACCAAAGCCGGACAATTAACAATTATCACCATGCACAAAGCCAAAGGGCTAGACTGGGATTATGTATTTTTGCCTTTTCTCCATGAAAATTTAATTCCTGGACGCTTTTGGATTCCCCCCCAAGGACAATTTTTAGGTGATTTTACTTTATCAGAAGTTGCCCGCGCCCAAATTCGTGCCGGACTTCACAAAAAAACCATACCGGATATTAACCAAGCCTGGGAAGAATCAAAATACCTGAAAATTGCTGAAGAATATCGTTTACTTTATGTTGCCATGACTAGAGCCAAAAGACTCTTATGGATGTCTGCGGCTCAAAAAGCACCTTTTACTTGGAGTAAACCGGAGAATTTACAAACATCAGCCCCTTGTCCAGTTTTTACAGCTTTAAAACGGCAATTTTCTCGGTGAAATAATGTATTTCTCCTTTCTTGTTCCTTTCTCGTTCCCATACTCTGTATGGGAATGAATTCAGAAGGCTCTGCCTTCCATAATAATAGAGGCAGAGCCTCTGTGACAGCATTACCAGTCAGAGACTGGGAACGAGGTATGGGGTATGACTTAAGCTATTCTATTGGTCTTCTAACTGACTGCTGAATTCTCTTGGTGAACGTCGTTTTAACTCGACTGACTCAGTGCGGGGTAATAAGTCAAATATTTCTCTCAATTTCTCGTTCCCATACTCTGTATGGGAATGAATTCAGAAGGCTCTGCCTTCCATAATAATAGAGGCAGAGTCTCTGTGACAGCATTACCAGTCAGAGACTGGGAACGAGGTATGGGGTATGACTTAAGCTATTCTATTGGTCTTCTAACTGACTGCTGAATTCTCTTGGTGAACGTCGTTTTAACTCGACTGACTCAGTGCGGGGTAATAAGTCAAATATTTCTCTCAATTTGTCGTCTATTTCCTCAAAAGGTACTTGACCTTTTTTGTTCAAGATTACCTTACCTGACTGGTCAAAAACTACAACTTGAGGAACACTTCCTCCATAGTAATATCCCGCTTCTGTGGTTTGATAGGTATTCTTAGTTAAAAGAGTATCAACGCTGACAGGAATGATTTCTGTGGCGCGACCATAGAATGCTTGCATCTCGGAAACAACCGGCGCATATTTTTTGCAATCGCTACTATCATCAATGTAGAATGTCACTATTGCTGGTTTATGTTCTGCTAATGTCTGTGCTAGAGTTTCTTTGGGGGGAACGAGAGAACCATTACCAGCATAAATTACAAAAATATTGCCATCATATCGGTCATCTTTAATACCTGCTAATGCTGGCTGCATACTAATTACGAATAGGCAAACAAGCAGCAGCAAGCATTTCGACACTAACCGTTTCCAATTAGTAATTATTTGAGTTTGTGAAAAAAGCCACTTTATGCTATTCATTAACAGAAACCTTGTCTTTGCTACTATTTTTTGTGAGTTTGTGCTGAACTGATGGTGACATACTCCACACACTTCTCCTGTGCCTTGCGGCACGCTTGCGCGAACAGCCCAACCTAGTGGTCTGTCAATTTTGTTTTTGTGTTTAATCAGTTCCTAAATCAAAGATTCCCAAAATTGGATACAGACAATTTTAAGCTTGACAGACCACTAGTAGTCTGTCAACCCGAAAATGACGGGTGAAGGCAAGCAGGGGGAGAAGAGAGGCAGGGGGGGCAGGGGAGGCAAGAACAGAAGTTTTTTCCGATCATTACCCGTCAAAATAAATTTGACGAACTACTAGAAATCAAGACTTTTTTCGATTTGGACAAGGTATTGTTAGACTATACTCCTTTTGATGCTATCTTTTCTAATTAGTTAAACTTATACCAAGTTAAGAGGATGTTTGAAAAGTTTTTAATGTATAAATAAACCCCTCTCCAAATCTCTCCCCGATGCGGGGAGAGGCTTTGAAACCCCCATTCCCAGCCTTCGGCACGCTGCGCTAACGTAGGGAAGGGGGGTTAGGTTTCTGGAGATTATCGGTTTCATCTAATACTTTTAAAACACCCTCTAAGATGAAATTCCCTAGAATAAAATTTCCAGAATAATTGACCGCAGATAAACGCAGATAAAGACGGATGGATTTATGGATTTCATGATTCTGTGCAACTTCACATAAAATTGGGATTAAGGGTTAAAATTCTTTTGGCAATTATAGGTTATTTATAAATCATGACTGTGGGTAAGAAAATAAAGGTTATAGATAGACTCCGCTTGGGTTTTGCGGTATCAATGGCTAAAAGTGTGACGTTTTTGGTGCGGTCATTGCGTCTTGGTGCTGCTAGTGTTTTACCCGGTTCGATTGCGCGACGGATAGAACCTCGGATTTTGGAGTTATTGAGTCAGCAGGTTAAAAATGGGGTAATTCTCATTGCGGGGACGAATGGTAAAACTACTACGGCATTACTGTTATGTACTATTTTAGAACGGAATGGTTTCTGTGTTGCCCATAATTCTACTGGTGCAAATTTAGAAAATGGGTTAGCGACGGCTTTAATAGACAATGCTAGTTTGCTGGGAAATCTGAATGTAGATTATGCAATTTTGGAGGTTGATGAAAATATAGTTCCCAAGGTTTTAAAACCATTACAACCGCGAATTATTCTCTGTTTGAATCTGTTCCGTGACCAGTTGGATAGATATGGGGAAGTGGATAGTATTAGTAAGCGGTGGACTCAGGTGATTGCTACTTTACCAACAACAACGGTAGTTATTCCCAATGCTGATGATCCGACTTTATCCTATTTGGGTCAACAGTTACCCCAAAAGGTTTTATTCTTTGGTTTAAATGAGCCTGAGAATTATTTAGAAGCTATTCCTCATGCTGTTGATTCTATTTATTGTCCTAGATGTGGTCATGCTTTAGATTATCAAGGGGTTTATTTGTCCCATTTGGGAGATTTTACTTGTCCTAGTTGTGGTTTTACTAAAAGTAAACCTGCTTTATTAAGTCAGGAATGGTCACAAATTCTCGTGGGTTTATATAACAAATATAATACTTTGGCAGCAGCTACAGCAGCGCAAGCATTAGGAGTTGATGAGGTTAATATTAGGGATGGAATTAATAATTTTCAAGCTGCTTTTGGTCGTGCAGAAGATTTAGTAATTGACGGTAAACGGGTGCGGATTCTATTATCAAAAAACCCTGTAGGAACAAATGAAACTATTCGTGTCGTCACTCAAAGTACCGATAAAACTACTTTATTGGTGTTGAATGACAGAACCCCAGATGGTACTGATGTATCATGGATTTGGGATGTGGATACAGAAAAGTTGGTAACAAGGGGTGGAACGTTGATTGTGAGTGGCGATCGCGTGTATGATATGGCTTTACGTCTACGTTATAGTCAGGAATCTCTGGACAGTGACATCAATCTGATTGTAGAGCCAAATTTGCAGCAAGCGATCGCTACTGCTCTAGAGCATACACCAGCAAATGAAACTTTACACATTCTCCCCACCTATTCAGCCATGCTGGAAGTGCGAGAAGTATTGACTGGTAGGAAAATCCTCTGATAATTGACTAATGACGTTTATGGTTTATGTGTGAATTATGAAAATAGTCAAACTGATTTTACTGGCTTTTCCTATGTTTTTCGCATCTCTGCTATTGGTAGTTAACCCAGCACACGCTGCCAATTTCAAACCTACACCTGCTGTGCAAATGATTGTGGTGACATCTACTCAAGCCAATCTTGATATAGTTACACCGCAAATAAATAGCATCACACACTCTGTAATCGAACAAACTGGTTGTAGTTGCACTAGTTGTGTTCAAGCTAATTTACAGAAATTACAAGGTAAGTTACCTATGGCTGGAATTTAATAAATTAGAACAATAAATGTTTTACAAGACACAGCAAGTCTGTGTCTTTATTACTTTATATAATTATTTCTGGACTTTTTAATATATTCATCAATTACAATCAATTATGTTAGAAAAAAAACTATCTTCACATTTATTGAAAACTATCATTCTAGGTGTAATGGTAGGTTTATTTGGATGTGGAAATAAAACTATTAGTACAACATATAATACCACCAATAATAATATTAATAATAATTTGCCCTTTGTCGTAGCAACTAATAGCGTAATTTGCGATTTAACAAAACAAGTTGCTGGAGATACAATTAATCTGATTTGTTTAATTCCTCCTGGGATAAATCCTATAAATTATAAACCCGTACCAGAAGATAATCAAGCCATTAAAAATGCTGGTTTAGTATTATATCATGGTTATAACTTTGAACCAGGGTTAATTAAAATTATTGAAGAGATCAAAAAGCCTAAATCAAAAATTGCCGTTGCTAAAACTATAGGTGTAAATTTCATCAAAATTGGAAAAACCGGTAAACAAATTGTTGAACCTCATGTTTGGCATAATCCAAATAATACTATCAAAATGGTAGAGATAATTAATAGTAGTTTAATTAAACTAGTACCAAAAAATAAGAAAATCTATAATAAAAATACAAAAATAATCACCCAAGAAATCAATCAAATCAATAATTGGATTAAAGTAAGACTAGCTAGTATTCCCGATAAAAATCGAAAATTAATTACAACAAATTCAGCAATGATTTATTATGTCAAAGCTTATGATATTCCCTATTCAGTCAATTTAGGTAATGTTAAAAATATGGGAAAATTGACAGATACAGAAGTCAGAAATTTGGCTAAGGATATTCAAAAAGCTAAAGTACCAACAATTTTTGCAGATACAAATACCAATTCCAATTTACTCGCACCTGTAGCGACAGCAGCGAAAGTCAGAGTTTCTCAAAAACCACTTTATATTGACGGACTAGGTGAACTAGGAAGTAACGGAGAAACCTATCAAAAAATGATGACAACTAATACAAGAATCATTGTAGAAGGATTGGGAGGAACATATTTAAAGTTTCAGGTGAGACAATAATTACTGATACTTGAAAATTGTTATCTACTCATCACCAAAACCTGATAAAATACCCAAATAACATCTTTAAAATAAGTCGGTTTCAACCGACTTTAGCTGTTAGACAGGGAATTTATTCCTTGGCTAAATTTTATATTGTAAAAGTCGTAAAAGTCAGATCCCCGACTTCTTTAAGAAGTCGGGGATCTTGTTGTTCATAACTCATTTAGGCTAGTTATCAATTAATTTGATTCTGCCCAATTTTTTGCCCAATTGAGAGTTTGATGAACTTCTTCTAGGGTTGCGGCTTCACAATAAAGACGTAAAACTGGTTCAGTGCCGCTAAATCTAATCATTAACCAACTTTGATCAGCTAGTCGGAATTTATAACCGTCAATTGTTTGACAACCAATGACTTCTTTACCCGCAATTTCTGTTAACGGTTGGGATTGTAAAAGGTCTAATAGTCGCCCTCTAACTTCCATATTTGCTAAAGGTAAATCAATGCGATCATAGCTGGATGAAAAACCAGTTTGTTGTTGTAAATAGCGATAATATTCACCTAAATCCAACCCTGATTCTACCACTGCTTCTAAGACATAAAGTGCCGATAATAAAGCATCGCGTTCGGGAATATGGCTACCATAACCAATGCCACCGGATTCTTCACCACCTAATAGTACCTGGGTAGCTAACATTCGGTCAGCAATGTATTTATAACCTACTGCTGTTTCATGGATAGAAAGGTTATGTAATGCGGCTACACGGGGCATTAAGTCCGAACCGCTGACAGTTTTAACGATTTCGCCCTGAAAGTTCCGCCGGAGGGTGAGATGGTCAATTAAGATGGGAATTAAGATTTGGGAACTGAGGAAATTAGCATCTTGATCTACGGCGGCAATGCGATCGCAATCTCCATCAAATACCAAACCCACAGTTAAACCGGTTTTATGGGTTTCTCGATGGGTTTTCATAACTGTAAATAGTCGGGAAAGATACTTTGGTAAAGGTTCAGGCGCACCACCTTCAAATAGAGGATCACGGTCGCTATTAATTTCCTTAACTTGTTCCCCTAATAATCGTGCTAATCCCCCAGCCGCTGCCCCGTGCATGACATCCACAAATATTGTTAACTTGCCAGTTGCGATCGCTTCTTTGATTTTGTCAATATCAACTTTAGCGGCTAATGCTTGACAATAACTTGGCCAAGGATCAAAGGTTTCTTCCTTACCTGGAATCGCTGCTGGGGCAACTTTTTCTGATAATAAAGCCTCTATCTCTTGAGTAACTTCCGGTGGTACTGAACCACCAAAAGCACTTTTAACTTTTAATCCTAAATATGCGCCAGGATTATGACTAGCTGTGACAACTAATGCCCCTAAAGCCTTGAGTTCTTTAGCCGCCCAACTGTAAGCTGGAGTTGGGGCAAAGGTTTCGCTAAACAGGACATCGAAACCCACTGCGGTGACGGCATTGGCAACCACACGGGCAAACTCTTCCGCCATAAATCGGCGGTCATAACCGACAATAATCGTTCGGCTACCCACTTGGGAAAAGTAAGTATTATGTAAAACTTTGGCTGCTACGGTTGCGACTAATGCCAGACGTTCAAAGGTAAACTCCTCACCTATCACACCCCTCCAACCATCTGTACCGAATTTGATTGGGTTAGTTACAACTGACATAAAAATATCCTAAATTTCTCACTGAGAATTTTAACATTAGTCAGTGGTCAATTGTCAGTTGTCAGTTGTAATAAAACTCTTCCTCTATTACCAATTACCAATTACCAATTACCTATTCCCTTTAACTTAATAGAGAAATTGCTATTGGTAAAATCCGATGCTCTTGGATTTGAATTCTCGCGTGTAGTGTTTCTGATGTATCATCTGGTAAAACGGGAACAGCCGCTTGAATTAAAATTTCGCCACTGTCAACTTCTAAAGAAACAAGATGTACAGTACAGCCAGTAATTTTGACTTTAGCGACTAAAGCCTGTTCTACAGCTTGCACGCCTTTAAAACTCGGTAATAAACTGGGATGAATATTAATCATGCGATTAGGAAAAGCGTCAATTAAAACTTGTGTGACTAATCGCATCCATCCCGCCATAATCACAAATTCTACATCATACTGCTGTAGTGTTTGGACAACTTTATGATCAAATTTTTGACGATTTTTATAGTCCCGATGATTTAAAAATACAGATTCTACACCCCAATTTTCTGCCCTAACTGCTGCTTTCGCATCAGGATTGTTGTAAATTAAAACTTGAATTTGGGCGTTAATTTTACCGTCGGCAATAGCTTGGGCAATTACTTCAAAATTACTACCATTGCCAGAAGCCATAATTCCTAGTTTCAAAGGCTGATTCGAGGAAACTTGGTGATGATAAATATCGGGATAAATGAGACTGTCAGTAGTATTTATTGGGGAATTTTGAATCATAGACAATAATTATTTTAACAAAATTTTTGAAAGTCGAGATTTTCAGATCCCCGACTTCTTAGAGAAGTCGGGGATCTTGTTATTTAAAATTCTCGTCTTAAGAAAATAATAATGGCGATCGCTAACAACATAAAACTGTAAAGTAAACTATAACCTGCATTGGTAACTAATGTGATTGGATCAGGTAGTGCTTGCAAACCGTAAACAGCATCATTCTTTAAATCTAATCTAGATAAATCTGGCAAAATTAGATATAAACTTTGGGTAATGCGTTCCATCCCAGGATTCTGACTTAATTTACCTAATGCCACTAAATCTTGAGTAACATTCCCCATTAAATACACTGCAAATGTTAGGGATGTAGCTATTAGTGAACTGGTAAAAACGCCCAAAGTAATGGCTACGGCAGTAATTAAACATAATTGCAAAAATAAGAATAGTGTAGCCAGAAAAATGCTAGTAATTGGATAGGATACTTGACCAACTTGTAAGAATCCTAAATAAATTATTGTCATTGCAGTAATGAGTACACCGATAACTGCTGATAACCCTAAATATTTACTAGCAATAAATTCACTGCGGCTGATGGGTTTGGCAATTAATACTAAAATAGTGCGTTTTTCAATTTCTTTGTTAACTAATCCTGTGCCGATAAATATAGCGACAATTAAACCAATGACGTTCATTGTTGCCAAACCAAAGTCCAAAAATATTTTATTACTGGTGGTGCCGGCAAATTCGGGAATGGCACGGAAGGCAATAGCCAGGATGATAGCATAAAAACCGATGATGTACAGAATGCGATCGCGGATCACTTCCTGAAATACATTCTTAGCCATGACGACAGTTCTAATTACATTCATAGTAATTACTTCTTCCTTATTGTTGTGCTGGTGGAGAACCCATGATAAATTTACTTGTGCGATCGCAAGTTAGACGGGCAACGGTATTTTTATTATCTGTTTGTTTACCAGAGTTAGATGGTTCTATCAAACAAGATTTTTTCCAGTAATATCCTTGAGAGTTGGCACTAGGTCCAGCCCAAATTGTTAAAATATCTAGCCTATATCCAGACTTGATATTGACTACACGGGGTTCAACTCGCCATAGTAGTCTTTCTTGAGATTTACCTAAATTACTATTAATCGTTCTTTTCCCCAAGTTGCCTAGTTGCTGATTAGCTTCTAGTAACCATTTTTCTACTTCACCCCAAGGTTTATTGGCAAGTTGTTGATTAATTAAGGGTTGCAGTTTATTTAAGATCAAATCACCAGTTTTTGGCTTTCGTGCTGGTCGTTCTAATCTAATCACAAAAGCACTTTTCTGAAAATTATCTGCTCGTAAACTGGGATATTCTTTTAACCATTTATCTATCACAAAGTAAAACTGAAGCCAACAACTAATTAGCATACACCAAGCTAATAAAACTACAACTTTTTGACGATCTTGCAATTTAGGAAGTTTCGCGTTTGGCAATCCTCTACCGTTGCCTTCAAAGAAGTTAGGTATGGCTGTAACTAGGGCGGCTATTGTCGGCCAAATGACTATAGTATTAAATGTTAATCCACTCTCCTGGTATCCAAAGGCAAAGACGCTCACTAAAAAGCCTGTGATTACTGCCCCAACTGGCATAAAAGTTCCGGGAATTCTTAAAGGATCGTCCGTAGTATACCAAGTTGTTCCTGCTAATAAAAATAACCAACCACAAAAGGCAATAATATCCCTAATATACCCTACAGCAAAATATGATATTCCCCAAGAAAAAACACTCAAATAGATAAATGTTTGCCATGAGTATGCTTTGGCTGGTGTCAGAAATTTTTGCACTCCTGCAAATAAATCCTGAATATATTTAAATATGCCACCTATTTCCTTCAATAAAAAGTTCATGAGATTACCTCTAATTAATGCAATGATGAATATTGATCATTTTACCGAGAGCGAATTAATATGATAAAGGTTATGGCACTGTAACTGAGTGAATTTGCTATTAATGTTGCCGTGATTAAATTAGTATTCTGCAACTTAGCTATATTGATATAACTAGATCTTTGTTGTGAAGACATGGTTTCTGGCTGGGTGTTTTTTCCGCCTTCACCCATAAAAATGATGAGGATCTTCATCAATAAAAATTTAACTAAGAAAGTCGCTATGAAAATAGTAAATGATAATAAAATTATCATTGTACTAATGCTAGAAGCTTTAATCTTATTGAAAAATACATAATTAATCAATTCGGCTTTGATCGGGATAGATAACATCGGTTCGACTGTGAAAAATACAATCCAGCCAATGACACTCGAAAAAACATTTAAGGCAATGGCATAAAAAATGCTGGTTCTTTTATCAAACTTTAACCATTTATGAAGAACATAGGCTTCTACAGGAATGGCAGTTAGTAAGAATAATATTTCAAAAAATATCGCCCCAATAGGCAAGATTATGGGTAGTGATAATTCATCAGACATAATGGTAACAACAAGAAAATTTTAGGAGTTAGTTAGATCCCCGACTTCTTGAAGAAGTCGGGGATCTGGGGATTACGTTTTTTTTGACTTAGTTGTACAGAGTATAACTGAAAGAATACGGATAATCGGCAATTATCTCATTGTTCTGACATTTATGATCTGAGTGTGACAGGATATTTAGATTGATTTTATTAATACATCTATCAAACTTGAATACGCAAAGATACAAACCGCCCACCCTAGTGGTCTGTCAACCCGAAAATGACGGGTGAAGGCAAGCAGGGGGGTAGGCGG